>DAIEGU010000044.1 GCA_027356065.1 Gammaproteobacteria bacterium | reverse complement strand
TAAGATAAATGTGTTGTTCTATTATTACGAAGCTTAAAACAGTAATATAGAACCACATTCATTTGTATATGGGTTAGCGCATTTTGAGGAAAGTTTTTCGTTCAAAGTTGGCCGCAGATAAGCGTTCCTTTGAGTAAGGCGATTTATTACGATGACTTTTGTTGTGACTGAGAAGTGCATACGCTGCAAATATACCGACTGTGTAGAAGTTTGCCCAGTCGACTGCTTTTATGAAGGCCCCAATTTCCTCGTTATTAATCCTGATGAATGTATCGATTGCGCATTGTGCGAGCCAGAATGCCCCGTTAATGCAATTTACTCAGAAGATGATTTACCCGAAAAATACCAACCCTATTTGGCTTTGAACGCTGAGCTCGCCGAAAAATGGCCTAACATCAATCGCATCAAAGAAGCGCCTGCTGATGCAGATCAATGGACTGAAGTTGAAGATAAACTTCAATATCTCGAAAAAGAATGGCCTGCAAAGTGAGAATGCTTGCATTTGAAACGTCATCTTTTGCGTGTTCTGTTGCTTTGCAGAATGGTGATCACATTGAATTGCGGCATGAAATAATTCCTATGCAGCAAGCCCAACGTATTTTATCTATGATCAAAGAAGTGCTTGAAGCTTGTTCGCTCACCGTGAATGATTTGGATGCGATTGCCTATGGTAATGGTCCTGGCAGTTTTACGGGTATTCGAATTGCGAATACAGTTGCACAAGGTCTTGGTTTCGCCGCAAATCTACCTATTATTCCAATTTCTTCCCTAGCTGCGTTAGCGCAAGCTGCGTTTTTCGAGCAACAGCAAACACATTTATTGGTCTCTTTAGATGCCAGAATGGACCAGGTTTATTGGGCTCGGTATCAAGTCGATCAAAATAGTCTTGCTGAATTAGTTGGAAAGGAGCGATTATGCGCACCGGGTGAGGTAAAAATAGAAAAAGCATCAATGGATATAAAATGGTTTGCTGTCGGGGATGGTTGGGAAAAATATCGCGCTGAATTAATAGAAAGTATAGGTTTTCAGCCCGAAATATTGACCAGTCCATTGTTCCCAACTGCTGAGGCAGTATTACGATTAGCAAAGCCAAAATTCAACAAAGGTGAGTGTGTGACCGCTGCGACGGCCATGCCTGCTTATCTTCGTTGAGATTTGGTACCTATAAGAGCTAAAATTTGACAGTGATTAGTTGTCGTCGTCTCAAAGTATCAACAATTTCACGACAACATTGTGCTGAAGATAAAAACACATACCTAATATAGGTAACGAGAGAGCCTTAACTTTTTTGCAAAGTGGGAGAATATATGGCCGGTGTTAATAACGGTGAATGCCAAAAAATAATTAACCAAGTTAAAGAATATATTAAAGATCATGTTACGGATAAAAAAACAGCGGGCTTGCTCGAAGCATTTGCTCAGCGTTATTTTATTTCTTCCTCAGTAGAAGATTTGCGAGAACGCTCTATTCAAGAGTTGTATGCTATTTTACTTTCGCATTGGGAATTCATTTATCAACGTAGGCCAGACGAAGCAAAAATACGTATCTTCAATCCAGACATAACAAAAGATGGCTGGAAGTCTACTCATACCATTATTCAGATTTCTCATGATGATATTCCATTTCTTGTTGATTCTGCTCGTATGGTCATTAATCAGCATAATCATCAAATCCATTTTATTTTGCATTTTGGCGGGTTCAAAGTAATTCGTGATAATCATCACAACATTACTAAAATTTTACCGCCAGGCGTTGTTGAAAAAAATGCTTCAACTGAAGCGCCTATCTATATTGAAATTGATCGCATTGCTGATGAAAAAGCAATGTTAGACCTGCAATCAGAAATCGAACGTGTATTAGCAGATGTACGCGTTTCTGTTGCGGATTGGCGAAAAATGGCTATGCGTGCAGAAGAGTGCTTGACCGAATTAGAAACTACTTCAACGGGTCTTGATCCAGCTGATGGCGCAGAATCACGCGATTTCTTACGTTGGTTGGTTAATAACAATTTCACGTTTTTAGGTGCACGTGATTATAAATTGATTGGTAATGGTACTAGTCGGGCATTGCAAATTGTTCCAGGTTCGGGACTTGGTGTGTTGCGCGATGAAACATATAGCACGTCTTCAAAAAGCTATGCTGAATTACCACCGCAAGCGCGCAAGATGGCGCTTTCAAAAAATATTTTGATTATTGCAAAAACCAATACTAAATCGACGGTCCATCGCGAAGCTTATACTGACTATATTGGTGTAAAACGCTTTAACGAAAATGGTGAATTAATTGGAGAGCGGCGTTTTATTGGTCTTTACACATCAACTGCTTATCATTCCAGTCCAAGGCAAATTCCATTTTTGCGTCATAAGGTAGATAAAGCTATCGATAATCTGGGCTTTCCACCAGATAGTCATGATGGTAAAGAAGCGGTACACATTCTTGAAACATTGCCACGCGATGATTTATTTCAAGCAACACATGAAGAATTAGTTGAATTAACACTTGGCATTATTCAATTAAAAGAGCGTAAGCGCATTCGCTTATTAGTTCGACGCGATGCATTTTATCGATATTTTTCTTGTCTTGTTTATGTGCCGCGTGAAATTTTTACTACAGATCTCGCTTATCTTTTACAAGATGTTTTAATGGAATCGTTCAAAGGTTTAGAGTGCTCTTTTACGACTTATTTTTCTGATTCAATATTGGCGCGAATTCATTTCTTAATTCGTGTTAATCCAAAAGCACCTGTTGAATATAACGTTGAGCAAATTGAAAAAAAATTGGTTGCTGTAGCACGCTCTTGGGCAGATGAATTAAAAGATCAATTAATTGAACACTACGGTGAATCAGAAGGTTTACGTTACTACAGTAAATATAACAAGGCATTTCCAGCGAGTTATACAGAATATTATTCTCCACGCGAAGCATTAGACGATATTGAAAAAATCGAAGCTTTATCGAAAGACCAACCGCTAGGCATGTTATTTTCAAGGGCGAATGGAAAAACATTAAGTTTAAAGCTGTTCCATGCAGAACAAACAATCGTTTTATCAGATGTCTTACCTATATTGGAAAATATGGGATTGCGTATCATTGGCGAACGACCACACGAAGTTAAATTAAAATCTGGAGAGCATGTTTGGATTAATGATTTTGATATGACGTATTCCTTTAACAAGTCACTCGATATCAATGATATTAAAGACATTTTCCAAGATGCATTTACTAAAATTTGGTTTAATGAAGCTGAAAATGATGGATTTAATCGTTTAGTACTCGAAGCAAATATAACGTGGCAAGAAACGGCTATGTTGCGTGCCTATACGAAATATTTGCGTCAAACGGGTTTCACTTTCAGTCAAAATTATATTGAACAAGCGCTGATTAATAATGCTGAAATTACTAAATTGCTCGTTCAATTATTCATTTTGCGTTTTGATCCTGTTATTCAACATCACAAACATCCTGATTTAAGCGAAATCATCACAACGATAGAACAATCGTTAGATGCAGTGACCAGTTTGGATGAAGATAGAATTCTTCGTCGTTTGCTTGAAGTTATTTTAGCAACTTTACGCACAAATTATTTTCAAAAAACTGAAGATAACATTTCAAAACCTTATATATCTTTTAAATTTGATCCTTCAGCGATTTCGGATTTACCGTTACCAAGACCTAAATTTGAAATTTTTGTTTATTCTCCCCGTGTTGAAGGTGTGCATTTACGTGCCGGTAAAGTGGCCCGTGGTGGTTTACGTTGGTCAGATAGACGTGAAGATTTCCGCACAGAAGTGTTGGGCTTAATGAAAGCACAGCAAGTTAAAAATACCGTGATTGTACCTGAAGGTGCGAAAGGCGGTTTTGTTGTGAAGCAAGCACAAACACCTGAAATGAGCCGCGATGACTACATGAAAGAAGTTGTTTTTTGTTATTCAACGTTTATTAGCGGATTGCTTGATATTACCGACAACATTAAAGAAGGTGTGGTTATACCGCCATCTGATGTGGTGCGTTATGACGAAGACGATCCTTATTTAGTGGTTGCTGCTGATAAAGGTACGGCGACATTTTCTGATATTGCAAATGGCATTGCACAAAAATATGGTTTTTGGCTGGATGATGCATTTGCTTCAGGTGGTTCAGCAGGTTATGACCATAAGAAAATGGGTATCACTTCACGTGGCGTATGGGTTTCTGTGCAGCGTCATTTCCGTGAGCTTGGCATTGATCCTGAGAAAGATGATTTCACTGTCGCGGGCATTGGTGATATGGCAGGTGATGTATTTGGTAATGGCATGTTGATGTCTAAGCATATCAAATTAATAGGCGCGTTTAATCACCTGCATATTTTCCTTGATCCTAATCCAGATCCTGCAATTAGTTATGAAGAAAGAAAACGTTTATTTAATCTACCAAGATCAGCTTGGGTAGATTACAACCCTGAATTAATTTCAGCAGGTGGTGGTGTATTTAATCGGTCAGCAAAATCTATTAAATTGACACCTGAAATTAAGCAAATGCTTAATACGAAAAAAGACAGCATGGTTCCTAATGAATTAATTCGTACTTTATTAAAAGCACCTGTTGATTTAATTTGGAATGGCGGTATTGGTACATTCGTTAAGTCTACGCAAGAAACACATGCTGATGCGGGAGACCGTACCAATGATGGTATTCGATTAGATGCAACAGAATTAAGTGCGCGTGTTATTGCTGAAGGCGGTAACCTTGGCATGACACAATTAGCGCGCATTGAATATTCATTGCAAGGCGGTATTGTTAATACAGACTTTATTGATAATTCTGCGGGCGTTGATTGTTCTGATCATGAAGTCAATATCAAGATTTTATTGAACCGTCTGGTTGCTGAAGGCGAAATGACGCGTGATCAACGTAATAAATTGCTGGAAAAAATGACGGATGAAGTTGGGGAATTAGTGTTGTTTGATAATTATGAGCAAACACAAATGTTAAGTCTTGAATCATCTGTTTCGCAGCAAACCATGGATCTTTTCCGTCATTACATGAATGATTTGGAAAAAGCAGGGCGCTTAGATCGTAAATTGGAAAATTTACCTGATGATAAAACCTTAGTTGAACGTAAAGCAAATAATAAACCATTAACTCGACCTGAGATTGCTATGCTTCTTGCTTATTGCAAAATGTATTTGAAGCAAGACATTTTGGCGAGTGATATGCCGGATGATCCACACTTCGATAAATATTTGTTAACTGCATTTCCGAAACCATTGCGCGAAAAATTTTTACCGCAAATGAAGGAACACAGCTTGCGTCGTGAAATTGTGGCAACACAATTATGCAAAAGTGTGACTGATCGTATGGGTATTAATTTTGTTGAACGTTTGCAACGTGAAACAGGCGCATCAGTTCCATTTATCATTCGTTCGTTTGTTATTGCTGAAACTATTTTTAACATGGAAGGTTTGTGGAGCCAGATCACTGCATTGGATTATAAAATTGATGCAATGGTCCAATATCGAATGATGTTACACATTTATTATCTCATTCGTCGTGCTACACGTTGGTTCTTACGTAATCGCAAACCGAATATCGATATTCAAAAAACTATCGATGATTTTGCTTCACCTATTACTGAAATTATTAAGCATTTGCCGCAACTGTTAGATGGACCTGACAAAGAAGCATTTGATATGGCCATCAATTATCTTATTGAACAAGGTGTGCCAGAAAAACTAGCGAAGAGTGTTGCTGCATGTAATACCTTGTTTACCTCATTAGACATTATTGAAGCAGCACACAAATATGAGCTGGATTTGTTAGATGTTGCAAAAACGTATTATCAAATAGGAAATCGTCTTGAATTAAATTGGCTGCGTGAATTAATGAATTCATACGTAGTAGAAAATCAATGGGATGAGCTTGCGCGTGCTGGCTTCCGTGATGATCTTGATCGAGTACAACGTACATTGAGTGCTCGTTTACTCACAATGAAAGTTCGAGATATCAAAGAGTGCAACATTGACGATCGCGTAGAAATTTGGATTAAGCGCCATCAGTTTGTGATGGATCGTTGGCAAAAATTGCTTGCCGAAATCAAATCAAGTGATATTGTTGGTTTTGTAGCGTATTCAGTAGTATTAAGAGAATTGTTCGACTTCGCGCAAGCTGCATGAGGATACTGCAATGACTGATAAAAGGATTTCAGATCAACTGTCTTACCCATCAAAATTTGTTGAGGTAAATGGATCTAAGATGCATTACGTTGAAGCAGGAACAGGTGATCCTATTCTGTTCCTGCACGGCATACCAACATCATGCTATTTGTGGCGTAACATTATTCCGCATCTTATGCCTTTAGGTCGTTGCATTGCTCCCGATTTGATTGGTTTTGGTAAATCAGACAAGCCGTCTATTTCTTATAGTGTGTTTGATCACATTGCTTATATAGAAAAGTTTATAGAAATATTAGGATTGAAACGCATTACCTTAGTTATGCACGGATGGGGTTCTATCATTGGTTTTGATTATATGATGCGTCATGAAAATAATTGCAAAGGGTTAGTATTTTACGAAGCATTTTTACGTTCATTGCATGGAAATGATGTTTCACTCGCACTACAAGAGCAATTAGTCGAATTGCATGATCAGGAAGGTATTTATGATCTTGCTGCCAATGCACTGCCTTTTATCGAGAAAATTATTCCACAAAATGTGATGCGTGAATTGACCATGGAAGAAATGGATCATTACCGCGAGCCATTTTTAGAATCGGGCGCGGGCAAACCGATTATGCAATATTTAAAAGAATTACCAACTGGCAACAATGAAAGCAATGTAGAAAAGTTAATTGAAGATTATTCGAAACAATTAACCAAATCGAAATTGCCTAAATTGATGTTATATTCCGTGCCTGGATTTGTTACCACGATTGCAACTGCAATGTGGGCAAAAGAAAATTTACCCAATTTAGAAATTGTTGATATAGGTGAAGAATTACATCTTGCACAAGAAAGTTCACCTGATTTGATGGGTGAAACTATTAGTGTATGGTTGCAAGCAGTTGAGCAGATGGGTGTTTGATAAACATCATCGCTGCATAAATTGAGTAATTCATTGACGGGATTGTATAGGTTAGGTAATTCGTTGACAAAAACCCGTTCGCCCTGAG
>DAIEGU010000029.1 GCA_027356065.1 Gammaproteobacteria bacterium | reverse complement strand
CATACATAGCTTTCTGTGACTTCCAGCAGTCAAAAGCAAGATCCAATGAAGGTAAGTATTGAGCAAAGAAAGCTAAAAATTCAGGATAGCAAAACAATAAATTCATTAGGTTCTTTTGAATTACTTCAGGACTGATCTGTTGTTTAGGAGCTGGATCGAATAATTGACCCAAAACTATTTGTACCTCCTGAAAAGCTTCTGGGTGCTTTAATAGCAGTTCTTGAAAAGCATGACTATACTTTTGTAAATCAACAGCGACATTATTATTGTGTTTCAACCAAAGTTGAATCGCTGGATTTTTTTTACTCAAGTCATAAAAAAATTCTTTACCTCTTTGTAACTGTCTAAAAACTTCTTCAGCACGTTCTTGAGTAGCAGTTTTTTTAATTAGGTTTAATTCATTTTGATGCTGCATAGCCTGCCTCGTACCTCATTATTTTGCCATCATTTCTACAATCTATACTCTATAGGTATTTTCTTAATGCTTTATTAATCGTCTCTAGGAAAATTCAGGTCGTTATCTTGCGAAGACCGCTCTTGAATTTGACAATATCACCATACCCCCACCCTCAGGGCGAACGGAGATTTATTAGGCCGAACGGTTCATCAATGAATTATTCAACAACGCCCGCGTACACGCGGGCGAAATAGGCAGGAACTAAGCTTCTACTAACAATGGACGTAGGTAGGAAATGGGGGCAGTTGCTTTATCTTCAAAAGTGACAAATTCCCACGCATCTTTCTCAGCGAGTAATTGACGTAGTAATTTGTTATTTAATGCATGGCCTGACTTATAACCACAGAATGAACCTAGCAAGCTAGATCCTAAAAGATATAAATCGCCAACAGCATCAAGAATTTTATGTTTTACGAATTCATTCTCATATCGCAAACCTTCTTCGTTCAGAATACGGAATTCGTCAATTGCAATCGCATTATCAAGACTTGCGCCTCTAGCTAAATTCATGGCTTGTAATTTTTCAAAATCAGCCATAAATCCGAAAGTACGTGCTCGGCTCACTTCTTTAACATAGGAAAGGCTAGAAAAATCGAGTGTGGCTGTTTTACTTTTTGATTTAAACAACGGATGATCGAAATCAATCGTAAATGTCACTTTGAAACCATCAAAAGGCTCAAAACACGCCCATTTATCGCCATCTGAAATCTTCAATTTGCGCTTAATGCGAATAAATCGTTTTGCTACAGGTTGTTCTTCTATGCCAGCAGATTGGATCAAAAACACAAATGGACCAGCGCTGCCATCCATGATAGGAATTTCGGAAGCAGTCACGTCGACATAAGCATTGTCTATACCTAATCCGGCAAAAGCAGATAAGAGATGCTCTACGGTAGAGACTCTGGTTTTATCTTTCACCAGTGTCGTAGACAGGGTTGTATCGCCTACGTATTCAGCCAATGCTGGAATTTCCACAATAGGGTCAAGATCAATACGGCGAAAGAGAATACCTGAATTGACCGGTGCCGGGCGCAATACAATTTCAGCCCGCTCGCCACCATGCAGCGTAATGCCTGTGGCTTTAATTACGTTTTTAAGAGTGCGTTGTCTAATCATTCCATGCTTCTAATCTTATGGTATTAGCTGAACATACTATCATAATATGATGTTTTTTTGAAACAAAAAAACGCCTCGCTATCTTTTTGTATATTGGAATAGCGTTTTTATCATTTTTTATGGCTAATGACTAGTCTTATCCTATTGGTTTGCGTCTTCCCATACTTGATGAAATAACACTATTCAAACTATCAGAGAATGCGGCAGCTTCCTTTTTCCTATCCGCAAACATTCGAGGCCCATCACTGGTACTTTGAGGCGAATAACCTACCGATTTCATTTCACTTTTATCATCGAACTCAATGTTCGGTACTACTTTTTTTATTTTGTCTAAAACCAGTTCTTGTGTAGCATAGGCAATATTTATACCCTTCATCTTGTCTTGATATATAGAGTTACGAAAAATAATTTTTGTTAAACGCTGATAATCAGCCTTGTTTAAAGCATTTTTATTTTGTCCTAATTGCAGAAAAAACGCCCCTTGCTCTTCTAATGTGAGATACACCAATTTTGATATCAATCCAATCAAATCACTTTGTTTTTTATCATTTTTATCGAACTCGCGATCACGAAGCACATCAAGAAACCTATCTGCCAGTTGTGTACCACTCAGCTTTTCTTTATAAGGCTGTAAGTAAAGGTTAGTTTGAAAAATATGTCGTCCAAATCTAACATCTATAGACGGCATCAGAGCTTCTTCAGGCGGTGTTAGAACTTTTTCTTTTTTTGCAGGTTCACGGACAACAGGTATCGGGTCTGAATAAGCTCGCTGTATTGGAGGAGGAGGAGCTTGAAATAATGAACCTCCTAACAAGGGTGTCGAAACATGATGTGTTAACGTTTTAGTATTTGAGTATGGTGACACAGCAGGTGGTTTAGGTGATTCATTGCTCTTTATTACCTTGGGTATACAAAATGAATAAATACTATGCAAAAAATGTTCTATCAACTCTTTATTTTTATCGTCTTGATATAACTCAGAATGTCTTAAACGGTGAAGACTATGAAAATCAGTCGATGTTAAGCCTGATGCTGTAAATTGAGTTAAAAAGCTATTTCTTTTTTTTTCATTTTTCAATTTTAAATATAGTTTTTTAAAATCTTCAGAAAGTTCATTAAGACTAATTTGCTGATTAGCATTCTTACGAACGTTAGAGAGAAACTTTTTTGCGCTGTCCTTACCACTTCTCGATCTCATAATATTATCTCCTTCTAATGTAAGTATAAGAAGATAACAAAAAATTAGAAAAGAACCCAAAAGTTATTTACAACAAGTTAATGTGCAAGTCATTTTGGTTGTGAAGGATTAGATATCATTGAAAAGATCCTTCGCAGACTAAAAACAGTCTGCAGAAGGAGATGACAAAGGACAAATTCTTAAACTTCTTCTTCCTTGCGGCGCAAAAATGCAGGGATGTCGAGATAATCAATATCGTGCAACGTTTCTGTGACAGGCACTACATTTGATCGAGTCAATTGCGGTGCTGCAGCTGGTATTGGACTTGGCGCTACAGCTGGCTGAGCAACTGGAACAGGATTTTGTTTACGAATAATAGCGGGCTTTTCAAGCTGCATATAATCTATGTGCGATGATGCATAATTGTTATTTGCAGAAGAAGTATTTTCAACTGGTTTCACATGCTCAATTGCGGGCATTTTTAAAGCTGCCGCAACTTGTTTTCTACCAAGGCCGGTCACAATAACAGTAACGCGAACTTCGTCTCTTAATTCAGAATCAATAACTGTGCCGACAACAACGGTTGCGCCATCAGAAGTAATTGCTTTGACTACTTCACCGACTTCTTCAAATTCACCGATAGAAAGATCTAATCCCGCCGTGATATTGACTAACACGCCTTTTGCACCAGACAAGTCGACATCTTCAAGCAATGGACTTGCAATAGCTGCTTCTGCAGCGAGCCGTGCACGATTATCTCCAGAACCAACGCCGGTACCCATCATGGCCATGCCCATTTCTGACATGACTGTGCGTACATCAGCAAAATCGACGTTAATTAATCCAGGACGAGTAATTAATTCAGCAATACCTTGCACTGCACCACGCAACACATCATTTGCAGCTTTAAATGCATTAATGAGCGTTACATTTTTACCGAGAACAGTAAGTAATTTGTTATTTGGAATCGTTATTAATGAGTCAACATACTGCGATAAATTTGCAATACCTTGTTCTGCTGTTTGTAAACGCATTTTGCCTTCAAAAGAAAATGGTTTGGTTGTCACTGCAACGGTCAACACGCCTAATTCTTTGGCAACTTGCGCAAAGACAGGAGCTGCGCCTGTTCCTGTACCACCACCCATTCCAGCAGCAATAAATACCATGTCTGCGCCATTTAATGCGGCACGAATTTTTTCTCTATCTTCTTCAGCAGAACGTCGTCCGACTTCAGGATTTGCACCTGCGCCAAGACCGCGAGTGATATTTTCACCTAATTGAATAATGGTATTTGCAGAGGAATTCTTCAGCGCTTGCGCGTCTGTATTAGCACAAATGAATTCTACTCCTTCAATGTGCCCTGCCATCATGTGCTCGATAGCATTTCCGCCACCACCACCTATGCCCACAACTTTGATTACCGCATTTTGTTGACAGGTATCCAATAATTCAAACATGTCATCACCCCGAGACTAAAAATTACCTTGAAACCAGCTTCTCATCCTAGACCACAAACTCTTCATGCTAGGCTGATTGAGAACGACTTCACCTTGACTTTGTCGTTGTCGCAAACCATACACTAACAAACCGACACCTGTTGCGTAAATAGGATTGTCAATGATATCTGACATTCCGCTGACATTATGCGGTTTGCCAACTCGTACTGGTACATTAAATACTTTATCTGCTAACTCTTTTGCGCCTGCAATTTTAGATGCGCCACCTGTTAACACGATACCCGCTGCAATTGAATCTTCTAGCCCGCTGCGACGAAGCTCATTTAACGCAAGCGTAAACAATTCTTCATAACGCGCTTCAATGACTTCTGCGAGTGAACGCTGAGGCAAACGTCTTCCAGCTCTATCGCCTATTGTAGGAATATCAATAATTTGATGAGGATCAACGAGATCTTGCATCGCATAACCGTATTTAATTTTTATTTCTTCCGCATTTCGAGTCGGGGTACGCAATGCAATAGCAATATCATTTGTTACTTGATCGCCCGCTATCGGTATAACAGCAGTGTGACGTATTGCACCATCCGTGAAGATAGCAATATCACTGGTACCACCCCCGATATCTATCATGCAAACACCGAGTTCTTTTTCATCATCCGTTAAAATTGACTGACTTGACGCAAATTGTTCAAGCACAATGTCACTGGTTGCTAATCCACAACGCTTCATACATTTCACTATATTTTGTGCCGCGCTGACTGCACCGGTTACGATATGGACTTTTGCTTCCAATCTCACACCCGACATACCGACCGGTTCGCGAATAGAATCTTGATTATCAATAATGAATTCTTGTGGAAGAACATGCAGAATTTTTTGGTCAGCTGGGATTGCAATGGCTTTTGCTGCATCAATAACGCGATCAACATCACTTTGTGAAACTTCTTTATCGCGGATGGCAACAATACCGTGCGAATTTATACTACGAATATGGCTGCCTGCAATACCGGTGAAAGCAGAAAAAATCTCACATCCTGCCATGAGCTCAGCATCTTCAACAGAACGCTGAATAGATTGAACAGTAGATTCGATGTTAACAACAACGCCACGTTTTAAACCTTGCGATGGATGCGATCCAAATCCGATCACATTTAATTTTCCATCACTAGCCATTTCACCGACTAGGGTAACTACTTTAGATGTACCAATATCGATACCAACTAACAGATCTTTATTTGGCTTCTTTGCCATGTTTATTTTTTCCAGTTCAAGTTAGCTCTCATTACTCATCATTTCGGCAAATTAAAAAACTCATCAAACAAACATTTATTTGATTATGCTTTCCATCGTACAGCCATCCCGTTGGGATAGCGTAAATCAACATATTCTATATCGGATGCACGATTGCCAACAATTTTTGGGTACACTTTCACAAAATGATCAAGACGAGTCAAGATGTCTTTATGTCCAACTTGAAGTGCAATTCCATTATTCAATGTTAACTTCCATGTAAAGTACGGCGTTAGCTCCAAAGAAGAAATCTTAGCATGCAATGGAACCAACAAGCGATTTATCTGATTAAAATATTGCAGCATTGTAATTTGTTGGCCTTCAGGACCAATTAACGTTGGGAGATTACTTGGATAAGTTTCTTGTTTAGGTGAAAACAGTTCTCCATTCTCACTTAATAAAATTGCCTGGTTCCAACGTGCAACTGCATTTTTTTCTACAACATCGACTTCTACCCTATCAGGCCAAATACGTCGAACAGACAACGTTGATACCCATGGCATTTGCATTAAACGATCACGTATATATTCCACATTGATCGTAAAAAATCCGCGATTGACTAAAGGCAAAAGTAATTCTTGTACTTCGCGCTGATCAACACGATTTATCCCATACACACGTACTGTTTTAACTGGAAAGTAAGAAGATAACTTGAATTGATTAATAGCAAAAATAAAAGAGAGCACAACGATGCCCAAAAGTGTGATTTTAAAAATCTGGGTAAGATGAAAAGGATTGTGTAACTGCTTCCCTTTTCTGATATGCATTTCCGTACCTTAAAATCGTCCGATGACGCAGACCTCGGGGATTAATCGTACACCGGTTTTTTGTTCGACGGTAGTACTAACTAATGCAATAAGATTTTCAATATCGGCTGCTGTTGCGTTTGATTCGTTAATAATAAAATTTGCATGCTTTTCAGAAACACGTGCGCCGCCAATCATCTTGCCTTTAAGACCGCATTCTTCAATTAATCGGCCAGCAAAATTGCCTGGTGGATTACGAAAAACAGAACCGCAATTTGCTGTACCTGTTGGTTGTGAATTATTGCGTTTTTCTAACAATTCACGAATATCATGCAAAGATTTTTCTTTATCGCCCGGCGTCATAATGAAATGACCCGCTACAAACCATTCTTGTTCTGGACGCACAACATGACGATAACTCACTTGGAAATCGCTGATAGGGCGAATTTTGATTTCACCATATCGATTAATGGTTTCGACAGATTTTACAAACCGCCATGTTTCACCACCAAAACATCCTGCATTCATTGCTAGCGCACCCCCAACTGTACCAGGAATACCAGCCATGAATTCTAGGCCCTTCGAGCCTAAACGCGCAGTATGGCGTGCAAGTTGCGCAGAAGAAACGCCAGCTTCTGCACGAATAAATAATTCTGTTGTTGGTTCTAATTTATTAAGTGCACCTTGAGTAATAATCACAACACCTTCAACGCCGCTATCACGCACTAAAGTATTACTGCCCAAACCTAACCAGGTAAGAGGTATGTGTGCTGGCAATTGACTTAAAAATTGTGATAAGTCGTCAAGATCAGCTGGAATATAAAGATAATCAGCAGGGCCGCCTGTACGCCAAGAAACATAATTCGCTAACGATTCTTTTTTTAAAAGCTGGCCGCGAATAGGGATTTTTATTTCCGTCGTGAGATCCATCATTATTGTACTTTCTCACTTACTTTAGTCACGGCTTCTTGTAATTGTGTTGCTGCAAGACGAGCTGCTAACGCACCAATATTACCTGCTCCTTGCATCAATAACACATCGCCATCTTTCAATTCCGTCCCAAACAAACTAGGCAATTTATCATGCTGCGGAACAAAAATAGCGTCTACTTCACCACGGTTTTTAATTGCATCAGCAAGTGTCACACCATCGGCGCCTTGAATGAAGGGTTCGCCGGCAGAATAAACATCTAACAACAATAATTTATCTGGCAGTGATAACACATTACAAAAATCCTGGAATAAATCGCGTGTACGTGTATAACGATGCGGCTGATATACCATCACTAAGCGACGCTCTGGCCAGCTTTCACGTGCTGCTTGTAAAGTTGCAGCAATTTCTCGTGGGTGATGACCATAATCATCAACTAACGTCACATTACCACCTTGCGGCAAGGCAAAATCACCATACACCTGAAAGCGTCTGCCGATACCAGCAAAATGTTCTAATGCTTCTTGAATTGCACGATCTTGTACTTTGAGTTCAGAAGCAATCGCAATAGCAGCTAATGCATTTAATACATTATGTCGACCAGGTAAGTTCAATGTGACTTCTAACGGTGTTTGGCCTTTTGGTCGCTGAACAATAAATTTGGTTTTCATACCTAATTTTGAATAACCCAATGCTCTAAAGTCAGCATCTTCTGTTAACCCGTAAGTTAACACTGGACGAGATAATTGAGGCAGAATTTCTCGTACGATAGGATCATCAATACACAAGACAGCGAGACCATAAAATGGTAATCGATGTAAAAATTCAATAAACGTTGTTTTCAATTTTTCAAAATTATTTTCATATGTTCCCATGTGATCTTGATCGATATTAGTCACGATTGAAATCATGGGTTTAAGATAAAGGAATGAAGCATCACTTTCATCCGCTTCAGCAACTAAATAATGACCTCGGCCAAGGCGGGCATTACTACCTATACTGTTTAAACGTCCACCGATAACGAATGTAGGATCAAGACCTGCTTCTGCAAGTATGCTAGTCACAAGACTGGTTGTTGTCGTTTTACCATGCGTACCCGCTATCGCAATACCATAACGAAAACGCATGAGCTCACCCAACATTTCAGCGCGTTGCACAATAGGGATATGCAATTTACGCGCTGCTTCCAATTCAGGATTATCAGCAGCAACAGCAGATGAGCGCACAATCACATCAGCATCTTTAACGTTATCTGCTTGGTGACCATGATAAATTTGAGCGCCCATGACGCGTAGCCATTGAGTCAGCGAATTCTCAGAGGTATCTGAACCCGAAACAACATAACCTTGGCGCAATAACACTTCGGCAATACCAGCCATGCCGACGCCGCCGACGCCAACAAAATGGACATGTTTTATATGCCCCATCTCAAACATCCAACTCAAGGGTAAACCTCCTGCGTTAATTCAACTGACACCATCGTCATTGCGAATCTGAGCAACGCCGATGTGCTTTCGATCGCTATTTCACCACATCCGCGAGTATATCAAATATTTTCTTAGTAACCTGCACATTGCGTAAACTATATGCAGCTTTTGCCATTGCCAAACACTCATCGGGTGATTTTACAAATTTCTTTACTATATCTGCTAATTGCTCTGCTGTTAATTCTCTTTGTTGCAGGCAATAAGCGGCTTGATGGTTCGTCATAAACTGAGCATTTGCAGTTTGATGATCATCAACAGCATGAGGAAAAGGAACGAGGACAGCGCCAAGCCCTGCTGAGCATAATTCTGAAATGGTAAGCGCTCCTGCTCGACAAATGACGATATCTGCCCATGCATACGCATTTGCCATGTCTTTAACAAATGCTGTCACATTCGCTTCTATATTCATTGATTGATAAACATTTTTTGCAGCATCCATATGTTTATCACCCGTTTGGTGCAATACTTCTGGGCGCTCATTTATAGCTAATTTAGCAAGCGCATGCGGAACAATTTCATTCAATGCTTGTGCACCTAAACTACCACCCAATACTAAAAGATGTAGCGGCTGTCTAACAGGACATAAACGTTCTTCGGGTACAGGCAGGTTTTCAATTTCATGCCGGACTGGATTACCTATTGTGAATACGTTTGCCCGAGCAGGAAAAGCACCGGGAAATCCAGCTAACACTTTACGAGCGAAGCGTGCCAGAACTTTATTAGTAAACCCAGCTTTCGCATTTTGTTCATGAATAACTAAGGGTCGTCTTGATAGCCAACTTGCAATACCGCCAGGGCCGCTGACAAAGCCACCCAAACCTAATATGACGTCGGGATTAACTTCATCAATGATTCGTTTTGCTTGCCAGATTGCTTTAGATATTTTGAATGGTGCAGCTAATAGCGTCTTGATTCCTTTTCCGCGCACACCCCAGATGTTAATCAAATGTAATGGAATACCCGCTTCTGGAACCAAGCGTGATTCAAGACCTTTACTTGTTCCAAGCCAATGCACATCCACTTGATGATCACGTAAATAATGGGCAACAGCGAGCCCAGGAAATACATGCCCCCCCGTTCCACCTGCCATTATCAATACGCGTTTCAATTGTTTATCTTTCATTTAGCACTCAATTATTTAATTCAGTCTATATGTCACATCCTGAATAGGTGTTTTTTGCCTGTGAAGGATCTAATGTTAATGAAACAGATCCTTCACAGGCAAAAAACGCCTGTTCAGGATGACATATGCTACACAGATATTGGTTCTAATTTCTAATTCCTAAGGCAACCAAACGATTTTCATGATCGACCCGCAATAGCAATGCAATCACTATGCAATTCACTAAGATACTACTGCCCCCATAACTCATTAGCGGCAACGTCAATCCTTTCGTTGGCAATAAACCTGAATTAACGCCAATACTAACGGTAAATTGAATTGCTAGCCAGAGCCCAAAACCATACGCAAGATATCCCGCGAAATGCCTGCCATTCTCCTGGGCTTCTTTTCCGATTAAAAAAACTCGAACAACCAATAGTAAAAACAAACCAAGCACTGTCATCATGCCGATTAATCCCAATTCTTCAGCGATGACGGCAAATAAAAAATCGGTGTGCGCTTCTGGTAAATAAAACATTTTTTGTATGCTTTTACCAAGCCCAACGCCTAACCAACCACCGCGTCCGAATGCAATTAAGGATTGAGTCAATTGATAACCGGTATCAAAAGGTTTGTCCCACGGATTTAAAAAGGTGGTTAAGCGTATCAAACGATAAGGAGCGGAGATTGCAATAGCAGCTAACGCTGCAATTACCAAACTAAACAATGCAGCAAAATGGCGTACACGCATACCTGCTAAAAACATCATGCCTAATGTGGTTGCTGTCACAACGACGGTCGCACCAAAATCGGGTTCGCGTAATAATAAAAGAGCAATTACACTTAATATCATCATAGGCTTTATGAAACCGCTCAATTCATCGCGAATTTCATTATTGCGTCTTACTAAATATCCCGCCATGTAAACGACGATAGTAAACTTAGCAAGCTCAGACACTTGAAAACCTAACGGCCCAATACCTATCCAGCGCGCGCTACCATTTATGTTGTGCCCTATGCCTGGAATTAAAACCAATGCTAACGCAAGCATCACGCCCAATAAAAGATAACCACCGAGTTTTTCCCAATAAGTCGTATCAACTTGCAAAATAGCACTACCAAGCATGACGCCTAATGTTAGAAAGACGAGTTGTTTAAAAAGAAAATAAAATGGCTGATGCATTTGCTTATCTGATATGACAATCGATGCAGATGTCATCATTAATAATCCAAGCAACAATATGCATAAAACAGCAATAACAAACCATTTATCATAAAGAGCAGGCGATGCAATTGCTTGGCTTGCACTGGGTGAGCGCATAAATTAAATCCTTGCTTAATTCCTATTATGGCAAGTTTGTCATTTGTCGCTTATCTTTGCATTAGGATTTAAGTGACTATCACGAAATTCAAATATGTCATCCTGAACAGGCGTTCTTTGCCTGTTCAGGATGACATTGGGACTGTGGAGAAGAAATTAGATACGCGGACGGTTTTTTACTTTGTCTTCGTTATACTGAGCTTTACCTTCAGCAGCTTGACGGAAAAACATATAGAATAGCCGGGTATGTTCGTCACGTTTATTTAACGATGAGTGAGATTGTTTTTGGTCTGCTTTCTGTCCTATATTCATTATTTCGTTAAAAGCTTTTTGTATATTTTCAACGCTAGCATTCACATCGATGTTTTTGCATAAGTTATAAATTGCATAGACATTTTTAGGTAATTTTTTCTTCTTGCCGTTTATGATGACAGGTTCGCCGCCAAAATAACCCGTCTTCCACGTTGCCGTTTCAATATAGTTTCGAATAAAGCTAATGAAAGACAACATAGTTTGTTTAGCTGCATCATTAATTTCATTTTTTAACTTGGAGCGTGCTTCTTTTTTAGCCCCAGAAATCACAGCATTGAAATCGCGACGATATTCTTCATCCATTTTTTTAAGATGTGCTAGAAGGTCAAGATTCGATGCAAATTGCCTATATGGCGAATGGTAAGATTGTTTATCCGAATGAATTTCAAGATTATTTTGTTTTATATATTCCTTCTTGTATTCATCCTTAGTAGGAAAAGACTCAAGTTTATCCTGTGTTATCTTGTGAGTTTTTTCCATCACCAAATGGTCGACTCGCAAACTCATTTGCGTATGATAAATTTTGTATGCATTTTTAATCAAAAATTGAAATAAATCTGCTTCAAACACTTCTTTTTCTGTAGGCTGACCCTGTTCTTGCAGGTTAGCTTCGCTAAATGGATTGACCGGAAGACACCACTTTTGATTGAGATAGTCAGGTATCTTTTCAAGCGGAGCATAACAACATAAAAATTCTTTCAAAAATTTTCGGTAATTGCCTGAATACTTATCATACAAATCATTCACTTCTTTTTGCTGTTTAGGCGACATGCCTTCAGGGAAAAAATTCTTCAACAGAATTTCTTTTTGAATTGCATCTTTTGCATGTACTAAATATATAAGAATGTCTACATCAGGATTTATAACAGTGGAATGACTTTTAATTCTTATTAAAACGTCGTTAAGTTCATTCAACACGTCGTTATTCGGATTCTCATTTAACTGTTTCGAATATCTTGACAGCAATTTCAATAACAGCAAATTCGATAAACTAAGATCTCCACCACCTACATTCTCTAATGACTCAATGTTAGCGCTAATCGCTTTTACATAACCGCCGTATTCATTAATTGCATGATCTATACAAAATGTTTGGATGCATTGAGTAAATTCTCGTAATACTTGATTATAGTTCTGTTCTTCGTCTGTTGCTGCAAGTTCGCCTTCTTTCATTTGTGTTTGCTGATAAATATTAGCAAGCAATTCGAATTTACTTAGTAAACTAGGATTTAAATCATTAATAAATGGCTTTAATTCTTTCAGCATGACATCAACGGAACCGTTAGAATTAGCGCGAAGCATATATCCAGCTTGAAGAGAAGCTTTTAGATCAATAAAGCTAGCTCTTTTATAAGCATCTGATTGAAGAAGATCCCCACAAGATTTCTTGACCAGGCTTTTTAACTCTGCAATTTGATCAGAATATTGTGCTGGGTTAGTCGCTATCGCTTGCAATTCAGCAATATCATACCGTTTCATCGCATTAATCAGATTTCGCATCACACCCTCGTTAAGTCTTTGCTTTTTATCTAATATTTAAGATTATTAATTAGACGAATATTTTTATGTATAAGTATTATACTTTTTGATTGTTAAAGCTTTATTAGCCAGAAAGGAAAGGTAGAATTTATTATTTTTAGTTAGAAAAACCGAGGAAATTTCTCTTACAACTTTTCTACTATTTCAGTGAAAACTTGGCCGCGATGTTCGTAATTTTTAAACATATCGAAACTCGCGCAGGCGGGAGATAACAAGACACTGTCAGCGGGTTGCGCAGCTTCTGCAGCTTTTGCAACAGCTTCATCCATCGATTGAGCAAATGACACGCTAACACGTTTTCCAATGACACCTGCAAGTTCATTTGCAGCTTCACCAATCAATACAACGTGACGCGTATATTTTTCTATGCTGGGAAGAAGTGAACTAAAGTCAGCATTTTTTCCAACACCGCCGGCAATCAAAATTAATTTACCGGCAATTTCACTGCCTAATCCTTCAATGGCAGCTTGTGTTGCACCCACGTTTGTACCTTTGGAATCGTTATACCATTTAACGCCTTGACGTTCGCGTACAAACTGACAACGATGTGGCAAGCCTTTGAATTCGCGCAACACATCTAACATCACTTCTAGCGATAATCCAAAACCATAACCAATCGCCAGTGCAGCAAGCGCATTTGCTTGATAATGTTTACCCATTACCGGTAACTCAGTCACCTTTAATAATGCCTCACTACCATGCGCTAAATAAGTTTCATTATTTTTTGTTATTAATCCAAATTCATTTTTACGCGGGGAATTGAGTGTGAAGTAAATTTTGTTTTGTACTGATGGATCAGTGCAGTCGGTCAATGCATCATCTCGATTGCAAACTGCTATATGACAATTTGAATATACACGAAGCTTAGCTTGTTGATACGCAGCAAGGTCCGCATATCTATCCATATGATCTGGCGTGATGTTCAACACGGTTGCAACACGTGATGCTAGTGAATAAGTAGTTTCTAATTGAAAACTTGAAAGTTCTAATACAAATAAATTAGCTCGTGGATTTTGTATTAACAAATCAAGTGCAGGAACACCTAAATTACCGCCAACACCAGCGAGATAACCATCTGCTTTTGCCATTTCACCCACCAACGTTGTCACCGTACTCTTTGCATTCGTACCAGTTATCGAAATAACAGGAACAGTCACTGCAGACGCAAACAATTCAACATCACCAATTACAGGAATACCACGTTTTACTTGCGCTGCGATTGCAGGCTCATACAACGCAACACCTGGACTCAAAACAATGACTGCGGCCTTTCCAAGTAATTCTTCATCTAACTTTCCAAGCGAAACTAAAACACCAGGAAATTCTTTTTGAAAGGCAGCAAGTTGTGGTGGGTCAGATCGTGTATCGTTAATAGCGATAGGAATACCACGAGATTTTAAATAACGTGCACATGAGAATCCCGTTGCACCTAATCCAACAATGACATGTAAATCTGACATATTAGCAGCTCATTTAACGTAATTTTAACGTTGCTAATCCGAATAAAACTAACACAAAGGTAATAATCCAGAATCGCACAATAACACGCGGTTCCGGCCAACCTTTTAATTCGAAGTGATGATGAATAGGCGCCATTTTAAAAATGCGCTTACCGGTTAATTTGAATGATGCAACTTGCAAAATAACAGAAACCGTTTCCAGCACAAAAATACCGCTCATCACAAAAAATACAATTTCTTGTCGTACAATGACCGCAATCATGCCAAGTGCTGCGCCCAATGCGAGTGCGCCCACATCACCCATAAATACTTGCGCGGGATACGTGTTAAACCATAAGAAACCTAAACCAGCACCTACTAACGCACCGCAAAATACCACCATCTCGCCTGCACCAGGCACGTAAGGAATAGCCAGATAATTTGCATAATGAATATTGCCTGTTGCATAAGCAAATACACCTAGCGCACCGCTTATCATCACGCAAGGCATGATAGCAAGCCCATCAAGACCATCAGTTAAATTAACAGCGTTGCTTGATCCAACCACAACAAAATACGTTAAGAGAATAAAGAAAGGGCCTAGGGTTAATGAAATATGCTTAAAGAATGGTAATACAAGTTGCGTTTCAACTGGCATTTTAGCGGTAAAGTAAAGATAGAGTGCAGCGCCAAAACCGAGTAATGATTGAAAGAAATATTTCTGTTTAGCTGGCATTCCACGACTATGCTTTAATACTAATTTGCGATAATCATCCCAATAACCAATTGCGCCAAAACCTAACATGACTCCCAACACTAACCAAATATAACGATTAGACAAATCCGCCCATAACAACGTAGTTAAAAGAATTGAAATGATAACCAGTGTTCCACCCATCGTTGGCGTACCGGCTTTACTAAAATGGCTACGCGGGCCATCATCACGAATCACTTGGCCGACATGATGATTGCTTAATTGACGAATAATGCTGGGGCCTAGCAACAATGCAAAAATAAGCGCCGTTAATGTTCCTAAAATGGCACGCAATGTCAGATACTGAAAAACATGGAAGAAATGATAATAATTTGCGAGCCATGAACTTAACCAAAACAACATCCACTTTTTCTCCCATGTTTATATTGCTAAATGTCATACCAGCGCAGGGGACGTTCTAATGATGACAGTTAAAACGTCCCCTGCGCTGGTATGGCACTATCTCATTCAACAGATAACGCTTGCAAATACAGAACCACTTTTTCCACATCATCATATGGAATTTTTTCATCACCAATCTGCTGGTAACGTTCGGCACCTTTGCCAGCAACTAAAATACAATCATTCATTTTCGCACATTGTATACTGTTCTCAATTGCTTTAGAACGATCAAGCAAAACAGAAACATGTTCTGGATGGCGAAAACCTTGCATAATTTGCCGCGCTATATCTTCAGGTTTTTCATGACGCGGATTATCGTTAGTCACAATTACTTTATCCGCTAAGCTTTCCGCAATTTTTGCCATGCGCGGACGTTTGTCATGATCTCTATCACCCCCGCAACCAAATACGCAAATCAGATGACCGGTTGTATGAGCACGCAATGCTGATAATGTTTTTTCTAACGCATCAGGTGTATGCGCATAATCAACGACAACCAGCGGTTTATTATTTCCACCCAGAATTTGCATACGGACGGGAACTGAGTGAATCAATGAAAGTGCAGAAAGTACTTTTTCAAATGGAATACCGTATAAACATAATGCAGAAATGACAGCAAGCACATTACTCAAATTAAATTTGCCAATTAGAGGTAATGTAAGAAGTCCTTCACCCCAAGGTGAATACACATAAGCACTTATTCCTTGCAATGCTAATTCTACATTCGTTGTATAAATTGTTTTAACATGCGGCAGTGAGATATTGCCTTCCGTACTATAAGCATAGATTGATCTTTGCGCGGAAAGTTCTTGTATGAATTGCATGCCATAATGATCATCTGCATTAATGACTAATTCTTTACAAGGAAATTCAGCTAGAAAACGTCGTTTCACATTTGCATAAGTTTGCATGTCACCATGATAATCCAGATGGTCTTGAGTCAAGTTCGTAAACATACCAATTTCAAATGGAATTTCATTTACGCGACCTTGATGAATGCTGTGTGATGACACTTCCATCGCAACCGTTTTCGCGCCTTCTTGCAAAAGATGTGCGAGCGCCGCTTGCAACGTAATTGCATCGGGTGTGGTAAATCCAGTTTCTTGCAAATGTCCGTAAAAACCACTGCCTAATGTACCCACAATACCGCAGGAAATATTGAGTGACTGTAAAATTTGCGCAATAAAATGCGTACACGATGTTTTACCGTTTGTACCTGTCACACCTATTATTTGCAATTGATCAGCGGGCCTTCCGTAAAATCGTGCAGCAATTTCGCCCAGTTTTTGTGATAAATCAGGGACAACAATAATAGGCGTATCATTAATCAGCTGAAAATTTTCATCGGCTGCTTCTGTTAAAACAGCCGCTGCGCCTTGCACTATAGCATTCGTAATATATTTTCGACCATCGAGAT
>DAIEGU010000018.1 GCA_027356065.1 Gammaproteobacteria bacterium | reverse complement strand
GCAATCCAGCTTTTTTCAATAAGGTATTAAAAGCTGGATTGCCGCGTCGCAAAAAACGCTCCTCGCAATGACGTGCTAAGCAGCAATGATGACAATGTCTTGTGATGACACTTGTGGCAAGAGAGGAATAAATTATGTGGTATTTTGCGTGGATGTTAGGCACGGCGTTTGCTTGCAGTTTTGCTGTATTCAATGCGCTTTGGCTTGAGTTGGATCATGAAGATGCAAAAGATGGCTTCTAATTCTATCGAGGAAATTAATCCTCTTTCAGCAGTAACAACGGTAAAAAAATATTTATTGGATTTACAAAATCGTATTTGCCAATTTGTAGAGCTAGAAGATGGCAGTGCGAAATTTATTGAAGATGAATGGAAT
This sequence comes from Gammaproteobacteria bacterium, assembly GCA_027356065.1. Taxonomy (GTDB): domain Bacteria; phylum Pseudomonadota; class Gammaproteobacteria; order DSM-16500; family DSM-16500; genus Aquicella. The sequence continues at coordinate 6,430 of DAIEGU010000018.1, read as the reverse complement.
TATAAAGAAGGGGGTGGTGGGCTCACTCGTGTTATGACTTCTGGAAGCGTGATTGAGAAAGCAGGTGTGAATTTTTCTCATGTACGCGGACAGCAATTACCCAAAGCAGCGACAGATAGACGTCCAGAACTGGCTAATTCAACTTTCCAAGCATTAGGCGTGTCAGTCGTTATGCATCCACTCAATCCTTATATTCCAACATCACATATGAATGTGCGTTTTATCATGGTGGAAAAACCTAACCAGTCACCGTATTGGTGGTTTGGCGGCGGTTTTGATCTCACACCTTATTATGGGTTTCATGAAGATTGTATTGATTGGCATCGCATGGCAAAAACAGCTTGTGATCCATTTGGCACAGAGATTTATTTTCGCTATAAAAAATGGTGTGATGATTATTTTTTTCTTAAGCATAGAAATGAGCCGCGTGGAATTGGTGGAATTTTCTTTGACGATTTGAATGAATGGGGTTTTGAACGTTCATTTCAATTTATACAAAGTGTAGGGGACCATTATATTAAAGCGTATCAACCAATCTTACATAAACGTAAAGTGCATACTTACACACAACGAGAACGGGATTTTCAAATTTATCGACGTGGAAGATACGTTGAATATAATTTGTTATACGATCGCGGCACTTTATTTGGCTTACAATCCGGTGGTCGTACGGAATCTATCTTAATGTCGTTGCCGCCACTTGTCGCTTGGCATTACGATTGGCAGCCTGCTGCAAATTCACCAGAAGCGCGGTTATATGAAGAATTTTTACAGCCACGTGATTGGTTGAAGTAAGTTTTATTGTTTTGCTAGCTGGAATGCCTCGGCATGTTTTAAGCCGAGGCTGGTTAGTTCAAAAAATTAAATTAAATATTTCCATTGCATGATAGGGTAAGGTGGTTGCTGCTGGTTTGGTTTCTATCGGTTTTGTTTCTGCGGTTTTAGTATCTGTGGGTTGTATTTTAGCAGGTGCTATTTCTGCTGTTTTAGCTGGTGTAGATTTTGTATCTATAGGCTTTTTCTCGGTGGTTTTTGTTTCGATAGGTTTAGCTTCAGCAGTTTTTGTCTCAGTAAAATCCGCGGATTTTATTTTATTATTTTTTAAGACTTGAAATAAATTTTCATAAACATTGTTTGCGCTCCAAACATACCAACCTGATACACCTTTTGCATTTTCTACGCCGCGAATTTCTTGTAATAAATATTTTTGTTTTTCTGCATTAGATGTCTTTTTTACATAATGAAAATTAGCAGCTTCTATAAAAGCGTGAACTTTGAATGGTGGTTTGCCATTGAAATGGCCCACTAGTGCGTTCAAAGAATCATTGATGGTTTTGTAAGGCACCACATCATATTTTTGATGCGGCCAAAAATGGGATGGATAAACCATTGGATTCATACCATCAACGCTATCAGCAAACATCGTAAGATCTTGGCCAATATGCAAAGAAGGGTGATAACTGACTTCACCAAATATATCAATTTCCATAGGAGTATTGAGTGCATTTATTTTTGCTTTGTACCATTTAATAATTTGGTAAACATCTTTTGCATGTTGAGGATTAGCTGGAGCTTTTGAACTATAACGTATGTAATCAAGCTGAACTGCATCTGAGCCATTTTTAATTGCATCTGCTATCAACTTATATCTTTGTTCCCAATAGTCTTGAGATTTAATTTCTTTTGCATTTCCACCATTATCGAATATGACAACACGAGTAACCACTTTAATACCTGCGGCTTTTACTTTTGCAATAGCAGGAGCGTAATGCGAACTCATATATTCATGGTCTATTACAAAAGTATTGAGACCGGTCGCTTTGGCTTCGCGAATTAAATAATTGAGTTTATCTGGTTTTTCTAGCATGTATTGGGTTAGATAAATCCCTTTGTCCCAAGCATGTGCAGAAGAAATGGAACCAAGCATGACTAATATGGGTAATAATGTTTTAATTTTTACTTTCCACATACAGACTTCCCTTTCGGTTGTCTAGCAATAACTATAGATTATCATAAATTTTCAGAGCATTTTTTATGGTGTAACGGAAATGAAAAAGCATTGAATATTGATTTCGCAAAAAAACGCAGTTGTCATATAAAATGACATTTCAACAGAAAATTAATTGTACTATTCAGAATAGTTGAAAAATATTTTCAACGATAAAAAACGTTAAAAAAATTTATTTTATAAAAGAAATAAGAATATAGCGTGTTTTTTTAAGACTGCAGCAAATTTGATAGAAAAAGCTGCTCTGTGATAACACAGAGCAGACGGATAGATTTAATTTGCTATTTCTGGTCTAAAATTTTTAGCAGCCACAGGTTTAAATACTTGATCATCTGTAATATCTGAGCGTGATTCGCAATAGGTTTCTTTGAGGAAAAGAGAAAGGAAAATACCAAGCGCAACACCGATGGGTATAACACTCAATGCGAATGTGTAATCTGCAGACATGTAGGTTGGTAAACCATCAGCTCCAACAGGACTTGTCGTATGCCAATCCAGTAACTGGCCAACAATAGGTTGGAAAATAGCACCGCCTGCCATAATTAACATGTTTGTAACAGCGACAGATGTGCCTGATATTTGAATGGGATTACTTTCTTTTCCAAGCGCGAAGCACAGTGGATGCGCACCACAACAAAATCCGATCATGAAGAACATCAGATTGAGGCTGGAAATGTTAATGCCGGGCATGTAGAACACAATACATAATAAAACAGCTGCAAAAAAACCGGTAAATGTTAGCGGCATTCTGCGACGTTTTATTTTATCTGAGAATGCTCCAATGATTGGGCCTGATATTATCCAACCATAGAAAGTATAGCTGGAAATCGTAACAGCTTGATCTGAGGTCAATTGATATACCGCTTTAAGGTAAGGGATGCCCCAAAGATCAAGAAACACAGAGGAAGGTAAGTAAAGTAAACAACCGATAATTCCTATCAGCCACATTTGCGGATTTGTGAAAATATGACGAAGAGCTGTTAGCAATTGTCGTATGTTCATCGGGGTTTGCATTTCATTTGCTGTATTAGAAAGTGTTTTAGGACGATTTCTAACTAGCAAAATAATAATAGTACTTAAAATAAACCCTGCAAGTAAGGCACCATGTAACGCTGCTTTATAGCCAATGAATGCGACGCCATGAGTGAGATATTTTTGCGCTAGCGCTCCAGATGTCATACCAATTGCCGTAGTTAATCCTGCAACGGTTGCAAAACGATTAGTTGGAAGCCAGATAGAGGCAAGTTTCAGCGTACCAATATAAGCAAATGCGGTGCCAAGACCAATCATGAAACGGCCTGTCGCTGCCATCGTATAATTTTCAGCCGAAATGAAAACACTTAACCCTGCAACGGCGATAAGACAGGCTGCACAAAGGACAAATCGAACTCCGAATTTGTCATAAATCATGCCCGCAGGTATTTGCATAGGGGTGTAAGCATAGTAATAAAAAGCGGCAAGAGCTCCAAATTGAGTAGCGGTAATATGGAAGCTTTGAGAGAGTTCATTTTGCATGACACTAGGAGAAACGCGAAGGAAGTAGTTAAAGCAGTAAAATAGCATTCCGCAACAAACAATCAGCCAGGGGTAGCCTGATTTTAGGAAGGAAAACGGCAGAGAGCGCTCGTTTGCTATCATGAGTGTTTTTCCTTGAGTTAGTTAAAAAAGTTTCTTATAGGGAAGGGGTTAGCTTCCTTTTTTGTTACAAAAATATTCACTGTTTTCAAATATAAAGACACTTAGAATCGGAAAGTTTATATTGAATTTGAACAGCTCGTTTTGTGACTAAGTTATCGTGCTGATGAAACTTTAGTTACATTGCACATTAATATGAGAAGCTTTATAACAAAAGCGATTGGTCAAAGTCAATTCAAACGAGCTATAAGTGAGCATGCTGGAGGTTGGCTGGAACCTATTTCTCAATCGTATTCGCTATATAAATTTTGATTGCCTGTATCAAGGAGGATAAAGCATGAAAATTTTAAGACCAGAGTTGCTGTCTTCAAGTCGTGGGCTTGCTGATTATTTTACAGGAAGAGTGCAGATCACCCCTCTTAAACTCTAGGTGTTCATCGCTTGATTTATAAGTAAAAAAGAATAGTAATCAAGAGAGTTTAGTATTAAATTAACCAAAGGCCAAAATTTCTAAATTTCTTATAGGAGAGAAACATGAAAACTAAGTTACTTGCGATGTTAGCAGTGTCAGGTTTACTGACTGCTTCTTGCATGTACGTTGCACCGGCTATGGCAGATGATAGCAGCCCAAATGCAGGGCAATCTATGCCAGCTCCATCAGATAACGGCGCTTCACAAAATAGCAACATGAATTCAAGCGGCTCTTCAAGCGATACCAATTCCAGTTCAGGCACTTCAAATAGTGATGATAACAACGGTGGTGGCAGCCCAGATACTGCAACAGGCGATGACGATTATTAATCCGCACTAAGACAAATACAAACCCGACTTTGTTCGGGTTTTTTTTAGCCCATATTCGCGATCTTAATTAGCTTATGAAAATACCTTACAAAACTAAAATCGCTCTATTCGTCGCTATTTTATTATGGGCTTCGGCATTCGTCGGTATACGCGAAGGGCTTAAAGAATACTCGCCTGAAGGCCTTGCTTTGCTGCGATATTTAATTGCTTCAGTTTTTATCGGAATCGTATATTTTCGTTTGCCGGCTAGAAACCACATACCATATAAGGATATTTGCGCGCTACTTATCATTGGTGCATTGGGAATAGGGGCATACAGCATTACGCTTAACTATGGTGAATTGGTGATTTCATCAGGCATGGCCAGTTTTATTATCAGTCAGTCTCCGATTATTACAACTATTTGCGCGATGATATTTCTTGGCGAACGTCTAAATTTTTTAAGAGTGATGGGTTTTCTTATCAGTGTCATGGGTGTTGTGCTCATTGCATTTGGTGAAGTGGGTGGATTTAAATGGAACGCCAGTATTACTTATATATTGTTAGCAACATTTTTAGGCGGTTGTTATTCGATTTTGCAGAAACCATTCCTAAAAAAATACCACGCTATTGAAGCGACAACTTATGTGATATGGGGCGGTACATTATTTTTATTAATGTACACACCAAAGTTGCATCATGATTTATTAGGCGCATCTGTTGTCACAACATTAACAATTACTTATTTAGGTATTTTTCCTGCAGCTATTGGTTATATTGGTTGGAATTATGCTTTAGCAGAAATTCCAGCTTCACGCGCAGTTAGTTTTCTCTATTTCATGCCTTTTCTAGCAATGATATTAGGATGGGTATTATTAGGTGAGGTACCAATATTATTATCAGTGGGGGGTGGTATTGTTGCTATGTTGGGTGTTTGGTTAGTCAATCAGTCTTATCATAAGCAACGTTTGGTAACTGAAAAAATAACAACAGCTTAAAAATGAGTTAATAAACTGCGTATCAATTCATGTTCTGTTTGATGGGTATAATCTTTTTCAATTTGCTGACTGACTGATTTAGTTAATTCTTTTGACATATGTTTATGTAGTAGACCCATAAACGCAGGTGGAGCAACAACAATAAGGTCACGAAAATGTTGCTCTTTGCGGCCGCCATCCATATATTTTGCTAATTCAATAGCAAATACTTCTGCTTCATGTTCTTTAGGCGAAGAACCTTCGAAATGACGACCTCCAAATCGACCTTCTTTATCTGTCACTAATTCGTTTACTTTTTTTCGACTATTTAGATGGTTAAATTCGCTTACAAGTTCTAAACGATTAGGATTTGGCTCCTGAAAAATTTGAGCTTTATGTAAAGAATAAAGACGTGCTGAAGTGGAATCTGCAACCAGCAACCAAGTTTTGCTGTTTTCCATGTGCACCCCTACTATTTTTATCTTATAAATTAAAGGTACTCCTTAGCAGGGGTGCGTGCAACTTGACGGGGTGATTTGATTGATTTATCAATTTGTTGATGAAATAAAAATACGTAAACACGTTCACCTATAAATGCTTGCCCTGATAAATGTATTAGTTCTGATGAGTCCGTTCGCCTGCTAAATCTCCGTTCGCCCTGAGGCTGACGTATCCCCGCGAAATTGTTTTTAGTTTGTCATGCCAGCCGCACGTTTTTTGTGCGAGGTGGCATCCAGATACTTCAATATTTCTGGTAACTGTTCACGGTACCTCGACCAAACAGCAATAAACCTAAGCATAAGACTCCTTGTCTCATCGCCAGCATGCTCCCGTTTAAAAACTTAACCGGACAAGTTTTAGCTGACATCCAGAAAATAGGAAATATTCTGGATGCCACCTCGCACAAAAAACGTGCGGCTGGCATGACAAACTAAAAACCATTTCGTGAGGATACGTCAGCTTCTCAGGGCGAACGGAAGTTAAACAATACTCAATTCCGTCGAATCACTTCTAAACATCATGGACCTTA
>DAIEGU010000027.1 GCA_027356065.1 Gammaproteobacteria bacterium | reverse complement strand
CGGAGATTTTCTTCACTTGGTGCCTTTGCACCAAGCTACCATTCCTCACTCACCTTCTCAGGTAAGCGCGCACATATATCACTCTTTTCATCTTGTTAAAGAACTTTTCTCGCTTGAGAGAGGCGCATTCTACACGGTCTCAAATGCGAGTCAACAGCAAAATTAAAAAAATATTAAATATTTTAATGTTTTCTTACTGAAGGGTAATTTTTGCGAATCGGCGTTTACCAACCTGAATAATTATCGTCTTTTTTTCCGAAATTAGCAAATTTTTGTCCAAAATTTTCTCGCCATCAATGCGAACAGCCCCTTGCTGTATCATACGATTAGCCTCGGATGCACTTTCACAAAGCCCTGCTAACTTAATAATGGCTGCAATTTGTATTCCCGCCCCGATCTGTAAAGAGACTTCTGGCATATCTTCTGGCAATTGCCCTTTTTGAAATTGAGCGATAAAACCTTCACGCGCCTGCTTTCCAGCTTCCAAGCCATGAAAACGAGCAACAATTTCCTCAGCGAGTAAAAATTTGATATCGCGTGGATTCATGCCTGCGTTTGCATCGTCACGTAATTTCTGAATCTCTGCTAATGAGCGAAAACTTATAAGCTCATACCAAAGCCACATGGTTTCATCTGAAATCGACATTACTTTTCCAAAGATTTGATCGGCCGATTCATCGATACCAATATAGTTATTTAATGATTTAGACATTTTTTTAACGCCATCTAAACCAGGCAAAAGCGGCAATGTAATAGCGATTTGCGGTTTTTGGCCAAAATGTTTCTGCAATTCTCTACCCATTAACAAATTAAACTTTTGATCTGTACCACCCAATTCAATATCAGCCTTCATTGCAACAGAGTCATAACCCATCAATAAAGGATATAAAAATTCATGAATAGCAATTGATTGATTTGAAGTAAAACGCTTATGAAAATCATCGCGCTCTAACATACGCGCAACGGTATGAGTTGCCGCTAATTTAATGAGATCAACCGGAGTGAGCTTATCTAACCACTCTGAATTAAACATGATTTTGGTTTTTTGTGGATCTAATACTTTGTAAACCTGCTTTTCATAAGTCCGCGCATTTTCTTCTACTTGTTCGCGTGTCAGTGGTGGCCGCGTTTCATTTTTACCAGAAGGATCACCAATCATTCCGGTAAAATCGCCAATTAAAAAAATAACTTCATGTCCCAGGTCTTGTAGTTGACGCATTTTGTTTAGCATTACTGTATGACCGAGATGCAAATCAGGAGCAGTCGGATCAAACCCTCCTTTCACACGTAAAGTTTTACCACTTTTTAACTTTTCTACTAATTCATCTTCTATAAGGATTTCTTCTGTTCCACGACGAATGATAGAAAGAGCTTCATCAATACTTGTCATCTCATTTCTCCGCACGAGCTAAATTATTTTTAGAGTTTTAGAATAAGGCCAAAATTATGGCACAATATATCGCGAAAAGAGAGGCTATTCATACTGGATGCCAGCCTTCACTGGCATGACATAGACGGACAAAAACAACATGAGCGATTTATATATTGGGTTAATGTCAGGCACTAGCGCTGATGGTATTGATGCCGCATTAGTAGATTTTAGTAACGATCAAACAAAACTGTTAACAACTTCTTACATGCCTTACTCAGCCGATCTTAGAAATAAGATACTGGCGCTTTGCCAACAAGGCGAAAACGAAATAAAACGCTTAGGTGAATTAGATATTTTACTTGGCAATGCATTTGCAGATGCTGTAAATGGCTTATTAACACAAAACTCGCTTTCATCTTCTGCGATCAAAGCAATCGGAAGTCATGGTCAAACTATTCGTCACTATCCCCGTGATCATCATCCTTTTACTTTGCAAATTGGTGATCCAAACACCATCGCAGCCAAAACCAACATCACAACGATTGCTGATTTCCGCGGAAAAGATATTGCGCTTGGTGGTCAAGGTGCGCCGTTGGTTCCTGCATTTCATCAATATTTATTTGCATCCACACAAACTGACCGCGCAATTGTAAATATTGGCGGCATTGCAAATATCACATTATTGTCGGCAAAAAACCCTGAACTAGTCATTGGTTTTGATACAGGCCCTGGCAATGTATTAATGGATGCTTGGATTTTTATGCAGCAAAAAAAATTGCATGATGAAAACGGTAATTGGGCACAATCAGGCACAAGTCAGCAAACCTTGCTAAACAACATGCTTGATGATACTTACTTTAAACTTGCCACTCCAAAAAGCACTGGGCGTGAATATTTTAATTTAAGCTGGCTGCAAAATTATCTCGCAAACATGAATGAGCAAATTGCAACAGAAGATGTGCAAGCAACACTTGCTGATTTGACAGCGCAAAGTATTTTAAATGATGTAAAAAAATATTTTACGCAAGGTGAATTATTTATTTGTGGCGGCGGTGCGAATAATCAATATCTTATGCAGCGTTTACAATTATTTGCAGAATCAAATTTCCATGTTTACTCTACGGAACAACAAGGTATTCATCCTGACTGGGTCGAGGCAATTGCATTTGCTTGGCTTGCAAAACAAACTTTAAATCGAAAACCCAGTAATTTACCAAGTGTTACCGGTGCAAAAATGGCAAGCATATTAGGCGGCATTTATTACAATTAAACTTTTCCATATTCATTACCATCGCCCACCCAACGTTTAATCAGCGGCTCAATGATTTGCGAATGGTCTTTAATAATAATTTCAGCTGTTTTTTGTATTTGCGGTAACAATTCACTATCGCGAATTAAATCAGCGACCCGAAAAGATAATTCGCCTGTTTGTCGTGTTCCTAACACTTCACCAGGCCCCCGCAACTCAAGATCACGTTGCGCAATTTGAAATCCATCATTTGTTTCACGCATCACAGTCAAGCGCTCTTTAGCAAGATCGGATAAAGGATACTGATATAACAACACACAATGGCTGGCAACAGCACCACGACCCACACGTCCGCGCAATTGATGTAATTGCGAAAGACCTAAACGTTCTGCATTTTCAATAATCATAAGACTTGCATTTGGCACATCAACACCAACTTCAATGACTGTTGTTGCAACTAATAAATGAATTTTACCTTGTGAGAACGCCTGCATAACGTCTGCTTTTTCAGCCGATGTCATTCGTCCGTGAATTAAACCTACATGTAAATCCCGCAAACATTTTTGTAATTCTTCACTTGTTTTTGTTGCAGCCTGACAATCTAACGCATCTGATTCTTCAATCAATGGACAAACCCAATATGTTTGCCTACCTTGTTGACAAGCATCACGTATACGTTTAATCACCTCATCACGTTTTGCATTTGCAATGACGCTGGTCACAATAGGTGTACGCCCTGGTGGTAATTCATCGATAGTCGAACAATCAAGGTCAGCATAAAAACTCATCGCTAACGTTCGTGGAATGGGGGTAGCCGTCATCACTAATTGATGAGGATAATATTTTGCCTGCATACCTTTTTCACGCAACAGTGCGCGTTGATGCACACCGAACCGGTGTTGCTCATCAACAACAACTAAAGCCAAATTTGCATACGTAACATCTTCTTGAAACAAAGCATGCGTACCAATAATCACTTGAGCTTCGTTATCGGCAAGCGCTTGATACACTGCTTTTCGCTCACTTGCTTTTACATTACCAGATAAAAATGCAACAGATATACCAAGCGGCTCTAACCAATTTTTAAATACACGATAATGTTGCTCAGCTAATAATTCGGTGGGCGCCATCAGTGCAGCTTGATAACCATTGTCCACTGCTTGCAACATAGCAAGTGCTGCGATGACTGTTTTACCTGAACCCACATCGCCTTGCACAAGGCGCAGCATAGGATGTCCACGCTCCAAATCAACTTTAATTTCAGCTGCAACCCGTTCTTGTGCGTTAGTTAATTTAAACGGCAATCGTTGCTGAAATAATTTTGTTAACTTATTTTCTTTAGTTAACGCAACTGCAGCTTGGGTTTGAAATGCATGTTTTAGATTTAGCAAACTAATTCTATGTGCAAGTAACTCTTCGAATACCAAACGTTGTTGCGACAATGTTTTATTCGCAAGTAAATGTGTCACTTCAATTTCACGCGGCGGTCTATGCACAAATTGAATAGCTTCTTTCAATGTTGGAAATGACAATGGTTGTAATAATGTCTGGGGTAACAATTCCTGAAACAATTCATTTTTTGTCATTACATCTAATGCGTTTGTTGTCAGCTTACGCAACATATACTGACTCAATCCTTCCGTTGCAGGATAAATTGGAGTGAGGTGCTGATCAACGGGAATTGTTTTATGCGGTTCAATTAACTGGAATTCGGGATGTATCATTTCAAGCCCTGTCGCTCCTAAACGAACTTCGCTATAGCAGCGTAAACGTGCACCTGGCTTGAAAGCGTCTTTTTGAAACGATAACACATGAAAAAATCGTAAATGCATCACACCAGATTCATCATGTAATTCGCATAATAATTTGGTCCGTCCGCGATTAGGTGCTGAAATGGCTTTGACTGTCCCTTCAACAACAGCATGATCACCGATAATCAATTGCCGGATAAGTTGTATCTTTGTACGATCTTGATAACGTGTTGGCAAATGAAATAGTAAATCATCAATAGAAAAAATATCTAAGCGCGCGAGGTGTTTTGCGATTTGTTTACCAACACCGCGCAAACCGAAAGTTGATTTATCAGTTGTATTTGTTTTTTTAACACGCAAAGAAATGTCTCCTTTTAGGTGATTATATAAAAATTAGCTGAAAACTGTAGTGATTGTTATTACACACTGAGTGATAGAGCTAAGGTCCCGCGGATGAGCCGCGGGACGATGAGCTTAAAGCAGGACGAACTTAAATTAAAAAGAGCTAAAGCTTTTGGTTCGACGTAAAGTAGATTCTTCTTTAGGTTCTTCTGGTTTACGCAAAATACCGCGCTGAAGCTTCAATTGATTTAATTGAGATAATGTATAATTACCTAAATTTAACTCATGCAAAGCAACAACATCTTGTTTAGTAACTTTCTTTGGCCCTTCTTTTTTAACTACATTGTTATTATCTACTGATTGTAACTTTGCGGTCATAGTAGCCATAAGGTCCGTCACGCTAATTTCGAGCTCAACCTTATCATTTTTTAAATTTTCAAATGCTTGATCACGCAAATATCTTTCTATACCAAAGTCAGTTGAGGGAAATGATATCCCTGTTGTTGCAAGAATAATGACTTTTAATGCCGCAGAAGCTGCTATCGAAACACCGGTAATTTCAGCTGAATTAATGCTTAAGTCTTGACTAATTGCATTTGTCATCCCGATTAATTCTTCGATTAAATGTATAGCATCGTTACAAATTTTGAGTTTGATTTCTTTTTTCTCTTCTTCAGTTGCTGCCCAATCAAGTGCATCAAACAAATCCTCTATATTTTTTTTCCAATCATTAATATGAGGATTTGCCGCATCGATTTCACTGGAGACATTTTCATGCGGACTAGAAATTGCTTTTTTTATTGCAGCAGAAAAAAATTCAGTAAAATGGCTGGCCAGCTTTGACGCCTGTGTTTTCTCGCCTGATTTTGTTACAGATTTGCGCGAAGTATGTTCTTGAATACCAGCAATTTCATACTTCTTGGTTAAATATTTATTGAGAAGAATTTGTAATTTTTCACTGAAATTTTTCAACTCTTCCTGAGTGCTGCTGAAATTATCTGTACTCGTTGCTTCTTCTGGTGCTGATTGAGTGGTACTTAGCTTTTTTTCTTCTTCCTTCTCCTTCGACTGATCAGCTACAACTACATCTTTATTTGATTTAACAAACCAATTTCCTATCCTTCCTAAACCTAACGCTCGTAACATTGTTGCTTCTCCCTTTACGTAAGTTTGATAACAAGGTTTAGCTATAACATACAAGTCTTAAGACTTTCTTAAGGTAAACGTTCTGCAATGAATGAATTGAAAAAAATCAGTTAAGAAGATAAAGTTCGCATTCACGTTGTAAACAACGTGAATGCCGGGGTGGTGGAATTGGTAGACACGCAGGTTTCAGATGCCTGTGGGGGAAACCCCGTGGAGGTTCAAGTCCTCTCCTCGGCAATAAACGAATCCAGCTCTACATTTTCAAACGGATTACGCAATAAAATCGTATCTTTCCTATCAGGCCCTGTGGAAACAATATCAATTGGCACACCGAGTAATTGTTCTATATGTAATAAATATTTTTGTGCATTGATAGGCAGATCTTTGAAGTTACGAATTTTAGCTGTTGATTCTTGCCAACCGGGTAATTCTTCATAAATAGGCTCGCATTGTGCAAATGCTTCTGTTTGTTGCGGCGGATATTTATATTCTTTTCCATCCATGCGATAGCCAACACAAATCTTCACTGTTTTTAATCCATCCAACACATCGAGTTTAGTAATGCAAAGACCTGTAAAACTATTTAGTTGATGCGAACGTTTAAGTGCTGCCATATCAAGCCAACCGCAACGGCGAGGGCGGCCAGTGACAGAACCAAATTCATTTCCACGTGTTGATAAATGTTTACCGATTTCATCTGTCAATTCCGTTGGAAAGGGGCCTGAGCCTACGCGGGTGGTATACGCTTTGGTGATACCTAAAATGTAATTAAGGTGTCGCGGACCAAAACCACTGCCAACGCAAGCAGCCCCTGCCGTGGTATTTGAAGAAGTCACATAAGGATAAGTGCCATGATCGATATCAAGCAACGTACCTTGCGCACCTTCAAACATAATGTTTTTGCCTTCTTCACGATATTGATTAAGCAAAGCCGAAACATCCGCACGCATAGGAGCAAGCTTTGGGACCATTAACAAAAGATTATCCAGCAATTGGCGATATTCAATGGGTTCGTGTTGATGATAATTCTGCAAAATAAAATTGTGATAACTTAAAATTTCTTCCAGCTTTTCGCTTAAGCGCTTCTCATCAAACAAATCACCAAAACGTAGAGCGCGGCGGGCAACTTTATCTTCATAAGCAGGACCAATCCCTCTACCTGTTGTGCCAATCGCTGCTTTTCCTTTGGCTTGCTCACGCGCGCGATCCAGTGCTACGTGATAAGGCAAAATCAGTACGCAAGCATCACTAATGCGTAAACGTTTAGTAACAGGTATGCTGCGATTTTCTAATTCTTCAATTTCTTCTAACAATGCGGTGGGCGATAGCACAACGCCATTGCCAATAAAGCATTCCGCATGTTCATGCAAAATACCAGATGGAATAAGACGCAAAATCGTTTTTTGACCATCAATAATTAATGTGTGACCCGCATTGTGACCACCTTGAAACCGTACAGCAACAGAGGCTTGGTCCATCAACATGTCAACAATCTTGCCTTTACCTTCATCACCCCATTGACTACCTAAAATAACAACGCTCTTACCCATAAAATTTCTCTTTATATTTAAATTATGAAAGATTGTGAATCAAACAAATTAATCCTAGCCCAACTAGCATACTAATAAGCCCCATGATGCGTAAGCCACGGTCGCTTTGTAATACCATGTGCTGCATGAGTTGCCGCCAAGCGGGCGGTGACAAAAATGGCATTATTCCTTCAAAGACAAACAATAAACCTATCGCGCTGATAAATAGCAACCACATAATTACCCCGTCATAAATGTTCACGACTCTATTTAAGGAGCCCAGATTCGTAATTTGGTCCCACATCTGGGTTGATATTTTTTCGTCCATGAACAATTACAATAGTTTTAGGCTCACCATACTAACGAAAAAGCTTGTCTAACTCCACCCGCGGCATACGTATCAATAAATGATAATTCCCTTCTTCATCTATTTTCTCGGAAAGGACCGCATCACGTGCATATAAATTAGCCCGTAATTTGGCTTCTTTAGGTGATAAAACAACTTCTTTTTGCGCCATAGTCTTGCCCAGCATTTCACCGATAGCCCGTGCCAGATTATCAAGGCCAATATTTTCTATCGCAGAAATTGAAACCCGTCGGATTTCACCAAACTCATTACGATCAATATGTGATGTGTGTTCTTGCATCAAGTCTATTTTGTTATATACAAGAAATGATGGAACATCTTTTGCACCTATACTTTCTAATACTTGATTGACTTGTTCTATATGCACATCTTTTTGTTCATCATGTGCATCGACTACCTGTAAAAGTAAATCGGCTTGGCTCACTTCTTCCAATGTGGCATGAAATGCTTCCACCAAATGGTGCGGGAGGTGACGAATAAAACCGACCGTATCCGCAATGATAATGGGCCCCGTTTCAGCCAAATCAGTTCGGCGTAATGTCGGGTCTAATGTAGCAAATAACTGATTAGCCACATAAACAGTCGACCCAGTCAAACGATTAAACAACGTAGATTTGCCTGCATTGGTATAACCAACTAGTGCAACGGTGGATACTGTCGCCTTATGTCGGGCACGTCTACTCATTTCACGTTGCTTACGCAATTTAGCCAATCGACCGCTAATAACCTGGATTTTATTTCGAATAAGGCGTCTGTCTGTTTCAAGTTGTGTTTCGCCAGGACCACGTAAACCTATGCCGCCACGCTGACGTTCCAAGTGCGTCCAAAATCTTACTAAACGAGTTGCAAGATGTTTAAGCTGTGCTAATTCAACTTGAAGCTTACCTTCAAAACTACGAGCGCGCTGCGCAAAAATATCGAGAATTAAACCGGTCCTATCAACAACTCGGCATTTGATTAATCGCTCTAAATTACGTTCTTGAGCCGGTGATAAATTATGATTAAAGATAACAAGATCGGCTTTTTTAATTGATACAGCATCACGTATTTCTTCTGCTTTTCCAGATCCAACAAAGTATTTGGATTCGGGCACACGTCGTGTGCCCGTCACGATTTCAACGGCTTCAGCACCTGCAGATACAGCAAGCTCCTTGAATTCTTCAAGGTCTTCCTCCATCTTACCCGCAGGAAAGTTGATATGAACTAATACAACTCGCTCACCACCGCTGTTTGGGCGATCATTCAACGTAATCTCCCCTCGTCATTATTATTTTATTCGTTATGTTTTGTTTCGCCGCTACTATTATTTTTGTTACCGTTGCCGTTTCCATTACTGCTATAACCATTATTAGTATATTCAAATGGTGATGATATATTGCGTGCGGGAACAATGGTTGAAATTGCATGTTTATAAACCATTTGGCTCACAGTATTTTTCAGTAAAACAACAAATTGATCAAATGACTCAATTACTCCCTGCAGCTTAATTCCATTAACCAAATAAATTGAGACAGGGATTTTTTCTTTGCGCAATGAATTTAAGAAAGGATCTTGTAGTGATGGTCCTTTTGTCATGTATTTATTCTCCAATTTAATTAAATCTTACCTCCAAAGGAGGTTGATAAAATGATCTTTCCTTTCATGCACCAATAGGTCGGTTTATGAAGACACTGAGGATATCGAATCTACTATGCTCAAGCAAGATCAAGATTTTCTTACATTTATTTGAGATAACGAGACTAGCTATCTCAGGCAAAAAGATTGATCATTTGCTAAACTGATAATGTTTATATGTTATATTATTAGTTTTTATGTTTTTTTATTATATTCGGTACAAACAAATTCATGAGTAAACCAAATAATCAGCTCACTAAAACTTGTATCAGTTGCAAGTTACAAAAACCGCTTTCAGCGTTCTTGGAAATGGCGGGTCAGCTGGGTGCGCGCTATGGAAATGTTTGCGCCTCATGCCGAAAAACCCATGCTGAGAAAAAAACGCAGAAAAAAGACGATGAAACTACCACCAGTACTTCTGGAAAAAAAGTCGACTCCAAAGCTAAAGCGCATGGCGATATTACAAAAAAAGAAAATAAAATGCGTCTGGACAGAACTTACCATGAAGATCGTGAAAAACTGGGTGAGAAACAAATTGAGAAAGTTTTAAAAACTGAACAAATCGAAAAAGCAGAAAAAAAACATCGCTTCGAGACACGCTCATCATTGTGGGGCAATAAAAAAGATGTCGCTGCAAGACCTGTTGAAACACGAGAAGCAGCACAAGCGCGTATAGCAACAGAATATGGAATTCAACAAACCCAAACAATTGAAACCGTACAAAAGCAAGAACAGTCTGCAAAAGAACAACAAAAACTTGACTCTATTGATATCTCGCTGGGCTCTTCACAAACAGGCGAGCAAAAATATAAAACTGCCGAATTTTTTAAAAATGTGAGAGCGCTGTTTGGTATTAATTCATCACTGATAGACCGGGCAGAAAAAGTAGCCACGCAAAATGCGAAACGCCAACAAGAAGCTCGCCGTGGCAATGAACCTGCCGCTGAGCCAGATAAGCCTTCTGAAAATATTAGGAATAAATGGAAACCGTGAGGCTATTCTATTATTTTTTCTTTTTAATTAACTCACCATCTTCATTTAGTACATATTCATGATTATTGTGAGTAAACGAAACCAATTTATTAGGGCTCAATGAACCTTCTTTCACTTTTATAATTGAATTTCCTATCGCGTCTTTATTTTCTGCCGTTAAAAGAATATCACTCTTATTAATAATAACGGTCAGATAGCCATGTTGTGCATTATTAGATTTAGTACGAATAAAAGAATCAATTGATGTTTGATCTGGATAAATAGGCCTATTCACACTATATTCATAAAATACTGCCGGATTTAACATTTTTTGCCACGTTTGCAAAACTAGACCATGCGTATTGTAAAGATAAACATAAATCAACACTTCATTTTCATTGAGAACATCTACATGGGTTTCTTCTTTTTTTTGTAAGGAATGTACACTTTCTTCTACGCGTACAAGCAAGGCCTGTAATCGATCTCGAATGAAACGAAACTTTTCGCCCACTTGAAATTCTTCACGCAAATTTTTATCGTGCTCGACTGCATCACGCACAAGCTTCAGAAGTTTTTCTTTTTGGTCAATTTCATTAGACATAGTGTTTTGAATAATAGAGTGAAGTTATTTTTATATCTTAGACTCATGCTGCGGGGCATGAGAAGAAGTTTCAATCACCTCATCGCATTGTGCCGCAAGCTTAGCAAGATACTCAGAACATGTGAAAAGGTATTGAACAGATTTATTAGGAGTACCGCTTTTCTCTCCGGGTGCAGCATTTTGCAATCCTTCACCCAAAGCATGCTGCTGCTTACTCAACTCAATAAGCGTACTTTTAGCGAAAGCAGCAAGAATTGCTATATCACTCATAACAATCATTACCTTCGGTTGATAGAAGTTAATCTCATTTATAAGCATAGCATACGGACCTAGGCTAGATGAGGACCTTCAACGCTTAAACGCCTTCTGGCGCCAATGTTTTTGGCACAGATTGTTCGGGCATTTTATTATCAGTATTTTTTGTTTGATCAGTATTCGCCCCTGATTCAGTTTGCGCTGCTGCATTCACTCGATCAGCAAAACCAACATGTTGATTTTGTTCAAGTTGATAAGCACGACGTTGCATATAAGCATCCCGAATGAAGGTGTACTTATCAAGAGCTGCTTCTTCAAGCACGCTTTCAAATTGCAATAATTGAGCTCTGCGATCAATCACGCCCAACGCATAAAGCTGATAACGAGTTGAAGTAGGTTCCACATAGGGATAGAGAGAGAAACCAAAATAATCGACCGGCAAACCAATGCCATCTCGGACAGTACTGGGACCAAAGAGTGGCAAGACTAAATAATGAGAGTTTTTATAACCCCAGTAAGCAAGCGTCATACCGAAATCATTAGAATATTGCGGCAAGTCAATTCGAGCAGCAATATCAAATAAACCACCTATACCCACCGTTGAATTAATCACCAGCCGCCATGTATCGCGCGTTGCCTGATACATATTTAATTGCAGTACATCGTTGGCAATGGTTGGAATATTGCTTATGTTATTAAAAAAGTTATGAACGCCTTGATTGATCGGTCTTGGAACAATAACGTTATAAACCTTTGCAACAGGCTTTAAAAGGTAGCTATCAATCGTATCATTAAACTTAAACATGACCCGGTTAAATCCTTCATAAGGATCTGCAGCGGTCTCAGCTTGCGCTGCACTTTGTATATCGTCTTGTGAATTAGAACTAGCTTGCGCTACTTGCTGACTCTTAGCATAACAACCACCACTCATCATAATAGTCATTGCGATAGCGATAATACGAACTAAAGCAGAGGACTTTTTTTGTTCTTTATAATAATTCATAGTCTTCTCATAAAATTTAAGCGAAACGTTACTATAGTTTAACGGTTACGATCTGCTCTGTCCCTAAAGTTTTTGCCGTAACGAAAAAGAGAATCGAGGCAAGATTTATAAAAATTCAGACCGACTCTATTCTTTTTGCAGCCGACGAAAACGTTAGGATAAAACCTAAATCACCATTTCTCTGTTTGCAAAAAAGAAACTTTGCACAATAATACTGTTCAAATTAAGTAATACAAGAAGTATTTCATATGACAACTCATTCAGCGCGGCCGTTAGCGCTTATTATCCTGGACGGATTTGGTTATCGTGAAGCATCGAATGCAAATGCTATAGCTGCAGCGATTAAGCCTACTTGGGATTATCTTTGCAAACATTATGCTTATAGTTTGATATCAGGCTCTGGATCCTGCGTTGGCTTGCCAGACGGTCAAATGGGTAATTCTGAAGTAGGCCATTTGAATATGGGTGCAGGACGCATTGTCTATCAAGATCTAACTCGAATAGATGTGGCCATAGAAAATAACGATTTTTTTCAAAATCGAATACTTCTTAATGCTTTTTCAGAAGCCAAGCAGAACGGTAAAAATATTCACCTCATGGGATTGTTATCTCCAGGCGGTGTTCATAGCCATGAACGGCATTTGCACGCGATGGTTGAACTTGCTGCACAACAACAAGTTCCTGCACTTTATATACATGCTTTCCTGGATGGACGTGACACTCCTCCAAAGAGCGCCATGAGTTCATTGCAAGCACTTGATACGAAATGTCAGCAACTAAGTTGTGGCAGCATTGCATCTATCATTGGCCGTTATTATGCAATGGATAGAGATAAGCGTTGGGACCGTGTTCAAAAAGCATACGAGTTAATAGTAAGTGGCAAAGCAGAATATCACGCAAGCAGTGCTGAAGAAGGTTTAGCTCTCGCCTATGCACGAGGAGAAACCGATGAATTTGTACATGCAACAAGAATACATCCTGAAAATGCGGCTCCTGTTACCATACAAAATGGTGACATCGTTATTTTCATGAACTTTAGAGCTGATCGTGCACGTGAAATAACCCAAGCAATGGTAGTGCCAGATTTTACCGGATTCCAACGCAGCTATTGGCCTAAATTAGGTTCTTTTATTTGCCTCTCAGAATATGACTCTCAATTTAAATTGCCAGTCGCCTTTCCTTCCATCACTTTGCCTAATATTTTTGCTGATTGCATTAGTCGTGCTGGTTTTACTCAGCTACGAATTGCAGAAACAGAAAAATATGCGCATGTTACTTTTTTCTTTAATGGTGGTGTAGAACATCCCTTCCCTGGCGAAAACAGAATATTGATTCCATCACCGCATGTTGCAACGTATGATTTGCAGCCAGCAATGAGTGCATTTGAACTAACAGAGCGCCTAGTTGCTGAAATAAAAAGCAGACAATACGATGTCATCATCTGCAATTTTGCAAATCCCGATATGGTAGGACACACAGGAAACTTCTCTGCCACCGTTAAAGCGATAGAAACAATCGATGTATGTCTTAAAAAAATTATTGATGCACTCAAAGAAGTGGGTGGAGAAGCCATCATTACAGCTGATCATGGCAATGCTGAACAAATGTTTGATTCATCGACAAATCAACCACATACAGCACACACCAGTGATCCTGTACCCTTTATTTATGTGGGTCGAAAGGCAAAAATTATAAAAAAAGATGGGAAGCTATCAGACATTGCACCCACCATGCTTTACTTATTGGATCTCAAAAAACCTAGCGAAATGACTGGCGAATCACTCATCGAACTCGCATAAACCAATTTCATTGGTGCTATACTTAAATTTAAGTAAAGCACCTCTAGGACACCCTCCATGACTATACGCAAACTCATTATCACTATCGGTGTTTCAGTAGTATTTATTTGCATTAATCCAATTTCTCTCGCAGAAACTTCAACACCAACAAGTCCTGCTACGACAGTCACTGCCAAAGCACCGGATGTTGCTAGTAAAACGGGTGATGAAAAAACTGTAAATGATGATGATATTAACCGCTTTACTAATACCATCGTACTTATCAAAGATTTTTACGTTCAGCCAGTAGGCGATAAATCTTTATTAGACGATGCTATTCGTGGAATGGTATCAGGCCTCGATCCACACTCAGAATATCTCGATAAAGAAGCTTATAAAACGCTGCTCATGACAACGAGCGGAGAGTTTGGTGGTGTTGGAATTGAAGTCACACCTGAATATGGAATACTTAAAATTGTGACACCCATGGATGATACGCCAGCATCTAAAGCCGGCATTAAAGCCGGTGACTATATTGTTGCAATCGATGGCAAATTGGTAAGCGAAATGTCACTTCAAGATGCCGTTGATAAGATGAGAGGCAAAGAAGGCTCACTCGTTGTACTGACCGTCTTGCGCAAAGGTGAAAAAATCCCTCTCACTTTCAAACTGACTCGCCAAGTCATACATATCGCCAGTGTCAAAACTAAAATGCTAGATAATAATTTTGGTTATATACGCATTACTCAGTTCCAAGAACCCACCGCTAAATTAATGCATGATGCCATTTTACAATTGAAGACCCAAAATCAAGGCCGCTTAAACGGTATTGTGCTTGATCTTCGAAATAACCCAGGTGGTTTACTTGAAACTGCCGTCCAAGTAGTCAATAACTTTCTCGACAGCAAAAAATTAACGAATAAATTTAAAGATAGAATCGTTTATACCGAAGGCCGATTACCCGAAGCTCAATATAGCGCTAAAGCAACTGGATCAGATATTCTAAATGGCGCTCCTATTGTAGTACTTATTAATGGTGGCTCTGCTTCAGCCTCTGAAATTGTCGCTGGTGCACTGCAAGATTATCAACGTGCGGTGATTGTTGGTACAACTAGCTTTGGTAAAGGTTCAGTACAAACAGTCATTCCATTAGATAAATCACATGCACTCAAATTAACAACCGCGCTTTATCACACACCATCAGGACGGGTAATACAAAACATAGGTATTGTTCCTGACGTTCAAATTGAGGATTTGCAAGTTGTCAAAAATAAAAATGATGATGATTTAGCCATGATTGAACCTATCAAAGAATATCAATTGAAAAATCATTTACAAGGTACAAATAAAATTGATGCCACAAAGAATCTTGATGTTAATGATATCGTGCTTGCGCGGGATGATTTTCAATTGTTTGAAGCTTTAAAAATACTTAGAACGATTTACATGTTAAATGGCCAAGTCGCTACTAAATAAATATTTCTGCAAAAGTCCGTTCCTACTGCACAAACAATGGTATGAACGGATTATCACTAATCTCCCAATACCATCATTGCATCTACTTCAACCAACGCAGATTTTGGTAATTTCGATACTTCAATCGTTGTACGAGCCGGAAATGGTTCCACGAAATAGCGTTGCATAATGTCGTTTACAATAGAAAAATTCGCCAGATTAGTTAGGAAAATAGTTAACTTAACAATGTCATTCAAATTTCCGCCAGCAGCTTTTGCAACCGCTTCCAAATTGGCAAACACTTGTTGTGTTTGTTCAGCAAAGTCATCAGAAATTAATACCATGGTTTTTGGGTCGAGTGGAATTTGACCTGAAAAATAAATGGTTTTTCCCACTTTAATAGCTTGAGAATAAGGTCCGATTGCATTGGGTGCAATGATGGTTTCAATTTTCTGCTTCATTTGTACATCCTTTTATATACATGATATTTCACGTCATTCTATCCTAATCATCTTTTTTTATAATCTGTAACCAAAAAGAAGACATGCAAAAAGAAATAGAAATCAATCTGAGTTTGTAACGTTTAACGAATGGTAAATGCAGCCTGTAAGAATTAATCTTACAGGCTTCTTTAGTTACACTGTTGGTGCTTTAGATATTCCACAACTTTTACAACCGCATGAACATCCTGCATCACCACCACAGGAGCCACATCCACAATTACAAGTACATTGTTTGTCTTTGCTTCCGCACCACGATTTTTTGCAACAAAGAATTAAATCGTAGAAGAGCGCGATGAAAAACCCAAATAAAAACCCTTTTACAAAAGCCATTAAAGCATGCACAAGTCCGCCAACAAACGTGGGAGCAACCATCATTCTCGCAGCCATGCCTGGCGGCACGCCGTAATACAGTATCCACAAAGACCAGATGAAGACAGCCAAACCGCTAGTCAAGCCTATTGCTATTCCCAATGAAACAGGACATAACCCACCTTTTTTACCATGATGCCCACAGCGCATACTACCTCCAATTAGGATGAATAAAAATTTGCAGCCATTCAGTATAAAACATTTAAGCTAAAAAGTGGCTAATCAATATCTTACACTCCATAATAAAAGTAGTAGAATGATTTGCTTTCTTTTTTTATGACTTAACTCAATGGTGCGGCGTGCGAGAATTTGAAATTTTACGTGATGAAATAAAACAATATCTCAGTCATGAACAAGTGACTGAAATTGAAAAAGCTTATTTATTTGCCAAAGAAGCTCATGGCCGTCAAACGCGTTATTCTGGTGAACCTTACATCACACATCCTGTTACCGTTGCGCAAATACTCGCGCAAATGCGCATGGACCCACCAACTATTTTAGCGGCTATTTTGCATGATGTTGTCGAAGATACCCCAGTCAAACAATCAGACATCGTCGAAAAATTTGGAGCTGAGGTTGGTGATCTCGTTGATGGCGTTACTAAACTTACGCAAATTCATTTTGAAAACTATGCGCAAGCACAGGCGGAAAATTTCCGTAAAATGGTCATGGCCATGGCGAGTGACATTCGTGTCATTCTAGTCAAACTCTCAGATAGATTGCATAACATGCGTACACTGGCTGGATTACCGCCAGAAAAACGCAGACGTATCTCACTAGAAACGCTGGAAATATTCGCACCCATTGCAAATCGTCTTGGTATGCATACTTTTCGTGTTGAACTTGAAGATTTAGGTTTTGCTACTCTTTATCCTTTGCGCTATCAGATTTTGCAAAAAGCAGTGACCAAAGCATTAGGCAATCGCCAAGAAATTATTGAAATGATCAATAATCAAATCAAAGATAGCTTAAAAAAAGGAAATATTCCTTCTGCAACATTAGCTAGCAGAGAAAAACATCTCTACAGTATTTATAAAAAAATGGCTGAAAAACATTTATCTTTTTCAGAGATTATGGATGTGTATGGCTTCCGTATCGTTGTCGATAAAATAGATACTTGCTATCGAGTCTTAGGTGTATTGCATAATTTATATAAACCCATTGTACAGCGTTTCAAAGATTATATTGCGATTCCAAAAGCCAATGGTTATCAATCATTGCATACTACTTTATTTGGCCCTTATGGTATTCCGATAGAAGTACAAATCCGTACCGAAGAAATGCATAAAATGGCTGAAAATGGCATCGCTGCTCATTGGCTTTATAAGTCAGAGAAAAAAGTTTTTTATGATGCGCAATCACGCACACGCGAATGGCTAAAAAATATTTTAGAAATGGATAAAAGCTCGAAGAATTCATTAGAGTTTATCGAAAATGTAAAAATAGATCTTTTTCCTGATGAAGTTTACGTATTTACACCGAAAGGACAAATTATCGAATTACCTGCAGGTGCAACACCGGTTGATTTTGCCTATGCCATTCACTCTGATATTGGCAATACTTGCGTTGCTTCGCGATTAGATAAACGATTATCTCCGCTGAGTACGCAATTGGTTAGCGGCCAACAAGTTGAAATCATCACTGCTCCTGGTGCAAGACCTAATTCTGCATGGCTTAATTTTGTAGTGACAGGAAAGGCCCGTAGCAAGATTAAGCATTATTTGAAAAAACAACAACGCGAAGAATCCGTTGAATTAGGAAAACGATTAATCGAAAAAGCGTTGCATGCTTATAGTTTGCATATTGAGCAAGTTCCCGATTTCGTTTTACAAACTATTGTTAATACATCGCGCTTGGAATCAGTTGGCAATTTATTTGAAGAAGTGGGGATTGGTAATCGCCCTGCATTATTAGTCGCAAAACAAATAGCCAAGTCTCTTGGTGATGCTACCAAAAAAGAAATTGTTGATGTTCACGCACCACATCCACTTATCATTAAAGGTACGGAAGGATTAGTGATCAGCTTCGCTAAATGCTGCCGCCCCATTCCAGGTGATCATATAGCTGGCCTCATTAAAATTGGACAAGGTATTGAAGTACACATGATACATTGTCCACAAATAGAAAAATTCCATCATCATTCAGATAAATATGTTCCCTTATTGTGGGAAGAAAAAATTGAAGGCGATTTTTCTGTCGATTTAAAAGTAGATTTAGTGAATCGTCGCGGCAGCCTTGCTTCACTTACCTTGGCTATTTCTGAAGCTGAATCTAATATAGAAAATATTCGTGCGCAAGAAAGCGATAGACATCATTTTCATGTTGATATAACGATCTCCGTTCGCAATCGTTCACACCTCGCACGCATATTACGCAAGATACGTAAACGTAGTGATGTCATTCGAGTATTGCGTCATAAACCGCATGCGTAATTTTTTATAAGTATATAGCGTGCTAATAACTAGATTTCGCGAATAAATCCAGCTTTTGCGGATGCTCTCATGGCTGTATAAGTTAAGTAATTCGTTGACGGAAAAAACATCTCCGTTCGCCTTGAAGCTGATAGCGCCCCTCATAAAAAAAACTCCGCGTCCTCTTGCGAACTGACGTATCCCCACGAAATGGTTTTTAGTTTGTCATGCCAGCCGCACGTTTTTTTGTGCGAGGTGGCATCCAGATACTTCAATATTTCTGGTAACTGT
>DAIEGU010000143.1 GCA_027356065.1 Gammaproteobacteria bacterium | reverse complement strand
GAAAAGTTTTTACGATTATCTGAGAAATCCCCTGCACAATATTTTAATTTTTGCAGATACGGATCCGACAGTATCACACTTAGAAAACATTAAGGAATTACAAAATCTGGTATCGGCTAAATTTTCTGATCTGGCAACGATGTTTGTGATTGCCAAGAAAAATTTAGCAAAGATTGAAAATTTAATTATAGATGAGTCGAATGAGATACATAAGAAATATCATGCGGATCAACTCTGCATTTATATTGTTCGGCCTGACAATTATATTGCTTATTATTCGCAAGAACTGAATAAAGATTCGATTGAAAAATTTTTACGGAATTATTTATTGGTAAAATAAAAGCCGAAATTAAAATTCATTTATTTTATTTGCCAGCATGGATAAAATATTTGGCCATTCATTTTTTAAGATGCTACACACCACAGTATATAATGACCCCCGCAATTTAGACCACTAAAATTAAAATTTTTGAGAGTATAATAGCCCTCCTTCGGAGGACAAATGGCTCAAAAAAAGAAGTGGTCACCATCACAAAAATTTGAAATTGCCTTATTAGCGCTCAAAGGTGAAACAACGCTAAATGAGATTTGCAAGCGCTATGAAGTAGCGCCAAGCCAGGTACATGCTTGGAAAAAGCAACTGATAGAACAAGGAGCACAACTGTTCGCTAAAGCTGATAAAACAGCGATAGAGGCTACAAATAAGCTCGAGCGTGAGAAAGGCAAGCTATACGAGAAAATAGGCCAACTCATAGTTGAGCGTGATTTTTTAAAAAAAGTGTGGGGCAAATTCCAGGAGAACAACGACGACAGCTAGTTGAAATTGAGCCAGAAAAACTGAGTCTAAGAAAGCGTTGTGAATTACTGAAGGTCAATCGAAGTACGCTGTATTATACGGAAAAATCAGCGGATATCGATGATATTGATTTGTTGAATGTGATTCGTGAGATATGGGAACGATACCCATTTTATGGATACCGTCGCATTACCAAAGAGCTCCGAGAGAACCATCAAATCAAAGTGAACCGCAAGCGTGTGCAGAGATTGATGGTATGGGGTGGTATCCAAGCAATCCACCCTGGCCCTAACACTAGCAAGCGAAACAAGTTGCACGCAGTTCACAAATACTTGCTGAATGATGTGAAGATCATGCATCCCAATCAAGCATGGATGGTTGATATAACGTATTTGCGTATGCCAAATGGATTTATGTATCTTGTTGCACTAATTGATGTTTATAGCCGATATATCGTAGGTTGGTCACTATCAAATACGCTAGAAACGGATTTCTGCATTGATGCGCTAAAAAAGGGATTTGAATTTGGCAAGCCCGAAATACTGAATAGCGATCAGGGATGTCAATTTACTAGTGATGATTGGGTTAATTTCTTGCGTGAATGGGACATTAAGATTAGCATGACAGGCAAAGGACGATGTAATGATAACATTTACATTGAACGATTCTGGCGTAGCTTTAAACGAGAAGAATTTTATTTAAATGAATATCAAAGCGTTAAACAACTAAGAAAATCGATTAACGCTTACATTGAATTTTATAATCGGAAACGTTGGCACCAGTCTCTTGGTTATAAAACGCCTGCTGAAGTTTACTTTGAGCAGGAAAGGAAAGTGTTGGGATTGTAATTATTATTATTTTTTATTAACTTGGATGGGCTAGAGAATCTCCTAAAAATTTTTAGGATTGTGGTCTAGACAATGGGGTCACTTAACTGCGTCATAGCTATGCCTATCATAAACAGCAGTGACATTATTGTTATCAGAGTGATTAAGTAACTTACTAACTACAAGCCGTGACACGCCCATAGCAGTCATATAACTTGCCCCGGTGCGTCTTAAATCATGTGGCGTAAAAGGTTTTATATTTTTAAAAGTACTGCGTCGTAAAGCATGGTCTATAGAAGCACCCGTGATATAAGTATCTTTTACTCAAGTGAGCGCCGGCCTTCAGGAAACGAAACAGGACATCCAAGTCC
>DAIEGU010000105.1 GCA_027356065.1 Gammaproteobacteria bacterium | reverse complement strand
TGACACATTTGAATTATGCAACAATGCCCAAGTGGAGGCGACAATTACAGTTGACATGAACTTTCACTTACTCCCTATCAACTGCTTGCGGCTTACCATGATCATCAATTGCAACAAACACAAAAATACCTTCCGCAACTTTCTTGGGAGATTCATCCTGTAGAGATAAAGTCCATACTTCCATATTAATAGTCATGGAAGTGCGGCCTACTTTAATAATTTCAGCATAACAAGTGACGGTATCACCGACATAGACGCGCTTAAGAAAAAGCAATTTTTCTATTGCAACAGTTACTACACGACTTTTAGCGCGATAACGTCCGATAATTCCGGCGGCCATGTCCATACGCGAAACTAACCAGCCGCCAAAAATATCACCGTTTGCATTGGTGTCTGCGGGCATGGCCACCGTTTGGTAAGCTAATTCTCCTCGGGGTTTAGTCATTTTATGTGCCTCTTATCTAAAGTTTAGGGGTCAGGCCTGACTTGTTGACTTCTTATTACTATCTACCTCTACCTCTGTCTTAAAGTCAACAAGTCAGGCCTGACCCAGCTATCTTTTTCGCGATAGCCACTTGCTTCAAAATACGTTACTATCATGCCCCTTACGGGAATTGGATGTATATGCAAAATATTCGAAATTTTTCTATTATTGCTCATATTGATCATGGTAAATCAACGCTTGCTGATCGGTTGATTCAATTATGCGGTGGCTTGAGCGAGCGTGAAATGCAAGCGCAAGTCCTTGACTCTATGGATCTGGAACGCGAGCGCGGTATAACAATTAAAGCGCACAGTGTGACGCTGAATTACAAAGCTAAAAATGGTGAAATTTACCAACTGAATTTTATTGATACGCCTGGGCATGTGGATTTTTCTTATGAAGTATCTCGTTCTCTTGCCGCTTGCGAGGGTGCGCTGTTGGTAGTAGATGCTGGCCAAGGTGTTGAAGCGCAAACAGTTGCTGTATGTTATACAGCGCTAGATCAAGGTTTACACGTCGTGCCGGTGTTAAACAAAATTGATTTGCCGCAAGCAGATGCAGAACGTGTCATCCATGAAATCGAAGATATTATTGGGCTTGAAGCGCAAGATGCTGTGTTGATCAGCGCTAAAAATGGTCTTGGAATTACTGAGCTTCTTGAACGTCTCATTGCAGATATTCCACCACCTGTTGGTAATATTGAAGCACCGCTACAAGCACTGATTATTGATTCCTGGTTTGATTCTTATTTAGGTGTTGTTTCGTTAGTGCGCGTTAAAAATGGTATTTTGCGTAGTGGCGATAAAATGCAAGTTATGTCGACGGGTAGGTCATATGAAGTAACCGGTTTAGGTGTATTTACACCAAAACGTGTAGCGACAAATGAATTAAAAGCAGGTGAGGTTGGTTATGTTATTGCCGGTATCAAAGATATTAATGGCGCGCCTGTTGGTGATACATTAACGCATGCACATAGAGCAGCGACAGACATGCTGCCTGGTTTTCAAACAGTAAAACCTCAAGTTTATGCTGGATTATTTCCCATTCATTCCGATGATTTCACTGCATTGCGTGAAGCACTGAGTAAATTACGTTTAAATGACGCAGCACTTTTTTTTGAACCTGAGTCATCAGATGCATTGGGGTTTGGTTTTCGTTGTGGATTTTTGGGTTTATTGCACATGGAAATTGTGCAAGAACGTTTGGAGCGTGAATATAATTTAGAATTAATAACGACTGCACCAACCGTTATTTATGAAATTATTACCACTAAAGGTGAAACGCTGCACATCGATAATCCTTCTAGACTACCAGCAGTCAATTTTATTGAAGAATTACGTGAGCCGATTGCTAAAGCAAATATTTTAGTTCCACAAATGCATTTAGGTAGTGTTATCACGTTGTGCGTTGAAAGACGCGGTAGACAAAAAAGTATGCTTTTTCATGGTAATCAAGTTGCGCTCGTTTATGAATTACCAATGAGTGAAATTGTATTAGATTTTTTTGACCGATTAAAATCCGTAAGCCGTGGTTATGCATCACTTGATTATAGCTTTTCGCATTTTGAAACTGCTGATCTTGTGCGGGTTGATATTATGATTAATGGTGAACGCGTTGATGCTTTAGCATCTATTGTGCATAGAGAACAATCTCAAATGCGCGGACGTTTAATTACTGAAAAAATGCGTGAACTGATTCCTCGTCAAATGTACGATGTAGCGATACAAGCTGCAATTGGCGGACAAATTATTGCGCGTCAAACAGTAAAAGCCATGCGTAAGAATGTGACTGCTAAATGTTACGGTGGTGATATTTCACGTAAACGTAAATTGCTTGAAAAGCAAAAAGAAGGCAAAAAACGTATGAAACAATTAGGCAACGTGGAAGTTCCACAAGAAGCATTTTTAGCTGTATTGAAATTGG
>DAIEGU010000072.1 GCA_027356065.1 Gammaproteobacteria bacterium | reverse complement strand
AACGCCGAATACGGCTCTTCCCGAACGCTCATTTCGGCCTAATCGAACGCCGATTTCGGCTTCTCCCGAACGGTTAATCAACTCAAATAGGTTATTTTTTAAACTAAAATATGCCTCTACAAAACAGAGGTGTATTAACTATGAGTCGATTATCCATGCGTAAAATTAGTGAAGTTTTAAGGCAACGTTTCGAGCTTAAGCGCAGTTATCACGATATTGCGCAAAGCCTCAATATCAGTAAAAGCACGGTTTATGAGTATCTGGTACGAGCAAAAACGGCAGATATTAACTGGCCGTTGCCAACTGAGCTATCTGAACAAGAATTATATGACAAGCTCTTCTTGCCTGCCGCCCAAACAGACACGCCAAGGTCGTTGCCTGAATGGGAAAATGTTCATCGCGAATTACGTAAAAAAGGCGTGACACTGCGCCTATTATGGCGCGAATACCGTGATATCCATGTTGATGGTCTGGGGTATACACAATTTTGTGTGCGATACCGCGCCTATGTTAAAACAGTCTCACCAGTCATGCGGCAAGTTCATAAAGCGGGAGAAAAAACATTCGTCGATTATGCTGGCATGACGGTGCCATGGATTGACCCAACAACAGGAGAAATTCATGAAGCGCAAATTTTTGTTGGCGCATTAGGCGCATCCCAATTTATGTTTGTTGAAGCAACAGCCACGCAGCAGATACCGGATTGGATACAATCGCATGTCAGGATGTGGGAGTATTTCGGTGGTGTTAGCGAAGTTGTTGTTCCTGATAATTTGAAATCGGGTGTAACCAAAACACATCGCTATGATCCAGATATCAATGCAAATTATCAGCATCTGAGTGAGCATTATGGTTTTGCAATTGTGCCGGCGAGAGTAGCAGAGCCAAAAGACAAAGCAAAGGCAGAAAATGCAGTTGGTATTGTTGAACGACAAATTCTTGCAGCACTGCGCCACACCACTTTTACCAGTATCGGTGAAATTAATGCGGCCATTAAACCAAGGCTGCATATTTTAAATAATCAATCTTTCCAGAAAATGAAAACATCTCGTCACGAACTATTTGAAACAGTCGATAAACCCGCGCTAAAACAATTACCACAAGAGCGATATCAATATGCCAACTGGGTCAAGGCTAAAGTTCATATTGATTATCATTTTGTATTTGATAATCATTATTATTCTGTACCCTATCAATATATTCATCATGCTGTAGAAATTCGTGCGACAAATAAAAGTGTGGAGTGTTTTTATCAAGAAAAACGCATTGCTGTGCATGCTCGCAGCCATGTTCGTTATGGCTTTACAACGCTTAAAGAACATATGCCACCAGCACATCTTGCCCATGCTGAATGGTCACCTGAACGTATGAAGCGATGGGCAAAAAAAATTGGGCCAAAAACATCTGAATTTATTGATCACATGATTGCATCACGCGCTTTTCCACAACAAGCATTTCGTTCGTGTTTGGGTTTATTGCGTATGGGCAATCGATTTGGTGATGGGCGCCTTGAAAAAGCGTGTGTGATTGCTTTATCGGTTGGCGCAACACGTTATCAACATGTCGAGTCTATTTTAGAAAAACGTTTAGATACACTTCCTCGTTCTCATGGACAGAATGAACCTATTACTTCTGATCATGGAAATATCCGCGGTTCCAAATATTACAAATAACTTTACAGGAGAAAAATATGTTAAATCATCCAACACTCGAAAAACTTCGTGCCTTGCGCCTGACAGGCATGGCAGATGCCTTTCAAGAGCAATTATCAAAACCATTATCTGATTTAGATTTTGAGTCTCGATTAGGTTTTCTGATTGAGCGAGAATGGTGTTTACGAGAAAATCGACGTCTTACAAGACGATTAAGCCAAGCAAAACTACAACAAAATGCCTGTATTGAAGATATTGATTTCAAACATCCGCGTGGATTAGTCAAGTCAAATATTTTGGAACTGGCTCGCGGGCAGTGGATTCATCAACATCTAAATCTATTGATCACAGGGCCCACTGGCGGTGGTAAAACATATCTTGCATGTGCTATAGCACATAAAGCCTGTTTAAGTGGGTTTACCTCACGCTACTACCGTCTTCCACGATTATGGAATGAACTGAAAATTGCTAAAGCAGATGGAACTTACTCCAACTGGCTTTCTCAGCTCGCTAAATTTAATATTTTAATCCTTGATGACTGGGGAGTGGTACCACCTGATAACGAGCAGCGCCGTGATTTATTAGAAATACTCGATGATCGATATCAACAACGTTCAACCATTATAACGAGTCAACTACCAATATCTCATTGGCATGAACATCTAAATGATGCAACTCTTGCAGATGCTATTTTAGATCGATTGATACATAACTCTATCCGAATTGAATTAGACAATAATTGTGATTCCTTACGGAAAAAGAAAAAAGCGGCTTTACAAAATGAAGAACCTTAACAGATAATGCCCTCGAGATTTGATTTAACTGTTCGACTGATTCCGTAATCAGCGTTCGGGCAGACCCGAAATCACCGTTCGCTTTCAGACTGAAACAAGCGTTCGTTCCGACCGAAATACGCAAATTGATAATGCTCGTTTATATCAAATGCTGAAAGATATTAATTTATCTTACGAACGATTTGTACCAAAAACATTTTTAAATTTTTTAGAAAAGAAAAATATTTTAGAGATCGGAAGAGC
>DAIEGU010000061.1 GCA_027356065.1 Gammaproteobacteria bacterium | reverse complement strand
TGACACATTTGAATTATGCAACAATGCCCCCAGGGAGGAAGGAATATGCTAATAACAACAGTTAGAACGCCAACACCAAAGCTTAGACTTATTTGCCAACTACATCCACGTTCGATCTTGACGCTGTAACATAATTATAATTTATATCATTATCTGCTTTGATCGTTGCATTGATAGCAACGGTTGCAACGCCATTATAGTGACCTGTAGTTACTACTTTTTGTGAAGACACAACAGAATTGAACCGTTTACTGAAAGAACCTCCAGGTGCTAATTCAATAGAAGTCTGTGCTAATCCACAACCTTCAACTCCTGGCATAGGAGTACAGTCATCAAATACTGAACTAGGCTCACATGCACAAAGAGAATATGAAACTGAATAATCAACTATCTTCGTCGTGTTATTGGTTACATTAACAAGTGCATCGCCAGTTAGAGTCAAAATAGAACCGGCAGTTACTGTTGCCGGATTAGCATGTGTATACGCAAAAAGATCATTTTTACTATTTTCTTTCGAATCTACTTTAGTATTGATTTTTTTTGCTTTCATTTCTGATAAACTAGCCGATGGATTTTCATCTTTAAAATAAGCTGTGACATTCCCAGTCGACCATTCTTTTTGCTGTGTGATCTGTCCTTTATCAAGAATTGCTGCAAAGCCATTTGCGCTGATAAGAGTAAGTGTGAATAATGCGTATATTTTTTCTTTCATCATCGTATTCCTCATGATGTGAGTGTGCTTAAAAATTCAATTATTTTGAATGGCTGTTTACTTGTTTGTTACATCAATAGTTGATTCAGCTATTGAGTTAGGATTCATCGTGCTCTCAGGAAAATCACCTTGCACGCTAATGAATAAGTTGGTTTTGTAAGTGCCAGCTTTATTCGCTGTAAATTGTAAAACAGGTGCTAGATGATTTATAAATTTACCACCCGCTTGGAGTTCAACTGTATCAGCATAATTAGCACATTGAGGTGCACTTCCGGATGGATAAACGCAAATGCTGAAAGTGTAAGCATATTTTTGAGCGATGCTACTTCTATTTTTGACGCCAAAAAATTGATTGCCTGTCACGGTTATCGGTAAATTAACAACACCTTTAGCTGGAGCAAGTTCGCTGCCAATAGCAACAAGAATTTCCCCTTCGTCATTCACATGATATTTATTTGATTGCAAACTTTGATTACTCATTTCTAATTTATTTTTATCTAGTTTAGAAATAATTGTTTGTATGTTTTGTGGTTGAAAAGAAACTTTAATATTTCCTGTACTCCATTCTTTATGCTGTAATAAACGCCCATTTTCAATTTCAACTGCAAAACTACTAGAGCTAATGATCGCAAGCGACGCGAAACAAAAGAATGTTTTTTTCACCATTGTGATCTCCTCATAAGCTATGTGTTATACCGAATATAAAAGCATGCCAATATTTTAGAATTATTATCATGCTTGGAGGCGCATCTTAGATAAAATACGCTCCCTGTACAAATCAAAATTTATTACGATAATTATTTAACGAATAATATTATGCCGCTCACCAATCTGTGTTAGCCTCTCAATCACGATGGTTCTTCTTAACGAAGATGAAAAGGGAACACAGTGAAAACAAATAATGTTTAATCTGTGGCTGCCCCCGCAACTGTGAGTAATTTGCTTGATATGTTATACCACTGGGAAACTGGGAAGGTTTATCAAGTTATCAACAACAAGCCAGGAGACCTGCCATCGACACCATATCATCGCTGATTAGCTGGACGGGTGGTTCAGTCAGTCTGTTTATTCTTCTTGTCTATTCCGTGTGATATGGAATTCACGATGATTGCTTTTTAGCAATCTTAAATAAAGGAAATATGTATGTTTAAAAAGACACTGCTGTTCAGTGTAATTTGTTTTAATCTTTTTTCTAATTCCACTTTTGCTTCGACACAAACAACGCTTAATTTAGCCAATTTAACAAATGCACCAGGCCCTGACTTTCCTTCGGTTGCAATTATTGACGTCGGAGAAAAAACTTATAGTGTTTGTTCTAAGGGATTTAAAAGCACAGGTTGTGTCACCCATTTAGCTGTTACTTTGCCAGCAAATCAACCCATAGATATCGATATTATACGTTGGGTATTTGGTAATGGAGAACATCCCGTAGAAGCAAGTTGTCACCATCAAAAATTGACTCTTTTATCTGGTGAATCACGAGACTTTGTCATGCAAGCAGCAGATAATAAAATCGAATGCAGCATACAATAATTAGATAAAAGTAAAACATTTACATCCTTTTCTTATGTCAAAGAGAGAAGGATGTGAACATCCTCTCTGAACCGAAGAAAAAAAAGATAATCTGATGATGCTAGGTCGAATATAATTTGGCCTAGCAGTTCTCTCATTCAGTTAGAGCAAATATTAAAAGATAAATTAATTGTGGATATTTTTAAAACAGCTTACTATTTTTGTTACTGCTCCTCATAATTGGACTTTGGCCATTTTTTAAAAATGGCCAAAGTCCAATTCTTTATTTTCAGTCAATTTTGCTGCATAAAATTAACATGATAATTTCGATCGAATAGGAGATTAAAATGGAAATTCTATTTAGAATTTTGATAATGATCATTTGTTGGAGTATTGCAGGTGAATGTTTAGCAAATCAATCTGCGTGGTACTTCACTTCTAATGATATTAATTCACTTCATAGCAAACCAGCTGATTATCGAATTCCCTACGGTAACAGTCCGCTTCAATTTGGTGATCTTCGGTTACCTAATGGAAAAGGGCCGTTTCCAGTTGCAATTATTATTCATGGCGGTTGTTGGATATCAACATTTGCAACTATACAAAATACATCGGCACTAGCAGATGCATTACGGGACATAGGCATAGCAACATGGAACATCGAATATCGACGTATAGATAATGAGGGAGGTGGTTGGCCTGGAACATTTGAAGATATTGCTCACGCGACCGATTTCTTACGTAAAATAGCTGATCACTATTCACTTGATTTAACTCATCTCATTATTATTGGTCATTCAGCCGGAGGACATTTAGCTCTTTGGGCTGCTGCACGACATCAATTGTCATCAACTAGTCCGCTATATATGCAACATCCGCTAATACCACGAGGTGTCATTGTTCTTGGCGGCATACCTGACTTAAAAGCTTTTCGTCAATTCGGAGAAAATATTTGCGATGCAGATGTGGTAGGAAAATTATTGGGTAACTCACCCAATCAAATTGTTACTCATTATAAAGACGCTTCTCCGAATGAATTATTACCGCTTGGTGTACCTCAAGTTTTAATTTATGGATCTGAAGATGAATCTGTTCCCGCAAAATTCGGTGCTGCATATGCGCAGTCAGCACGGGAAAAAGGAGATCACGTCAAATTCATTACCGTTCAATATGCTGCTCACCATGAGTATATCGTGCCAAACTCTGTCACTTGGCCAATGTTGAGATCAGCAATTTCATCATTATTGCACTGAGAAAAAATCGCTAATCCTTTTGCCTGTTTAGTGTTTCACGTAGAACGATTGCGCTAAAGAAACCATCCCATAAATGTCCACTTTCAAATAATGTGACATTTATGGGATGTCTTTAGAGAATGTTTCTGAGGACATTTTTGGAAAATAGCGTTGAATTCAGAAGAGGACTTTTCATCAACTTCCGCCGTGTCCCTCGCAAGAGAGGAAGGAACATGCTAATAACACCAGTTAGAACATCCCCTCCCCCCTTGCGGGGAGGGTCAGGGTGGGGGGCGATAAATCCAGAGTGAAATTCAAAGATGATTTAAATTTAATTAAATGTATATTTATCAATTAGTTATATCAAACTTCGGTGACCGAAGTAGAATCCCTAAGTAACCGTTGTACGATGCTAGCACGAATCAAATTACTTTTTACGCCTTCAATCGTTGGATATTGCATACGAACTTGAATAACAGCTTGTTCAATCTTCACCATAAGATCTTCAGGTAACCGTATACTGACCATATCACTGAGTTGATCCATATCATCGGCGATATCCACCAGCGTCGGAAAGTCTGTAATTGTTAATAAAGATTCGATTGATTCTATTATCCATTTACTTTTACCGCGCATCCCATATCCGTCCGCAATAATGCGTTGTTGAAGACGATAATGCAGCTTCTTTTGTAACTTTATCGATGTCATTACTTTTTTATGCATGGTCATACTGCAATCTCTACTTCCAATATTTCAACCAATTTACGAAAAGCGTTTGTTGCTTGACTAAAGTCCATCCAGTCAACTTGCGAAAAAAATTCCGTATAGCGATCAAATTGCTTTTGTGTCAGTACACAATTAACAATGGTTTTTACCACTTCGATATTCAGTGTTGAACCCATATTAATTTTTGCTGCCACACGTCCGCGTTTTGATGATTGAAGCGATACTATATTCTTCTTTATTACTTTTTGTTGGCTAATAATACTGCGTAATTCTTTCAAACTCGAACCCGCAACACAAGCATCGATTGCCTGTTGACGAATATCAGGCGAACTTACACCCGCAATTAAAGCAACTTTATCTAAGTTCCGAATATTACCGTTTTGAATATGCATTTGCACATCAGCAGGCGCATTGATTGCAGCAACATAATAAGATGTTTGCGATAACGATAAACCAGTAATGGTCTTTAGCAATGTTGCATTTACTTCCACAGGGCCATGTTGATTTTGATATTCGCGAATAATTTCACGCACATTACCCAAGCGCTCATCCAGTGTTAAATCTTCTCGCGCTGTGTTTTCTACCCATTGAATTAATTTAAGTTCATATCCTTTAGGTTTTTCGTTAAACACTCGCGCTTCAACTTCTTGCTTGCCAGCTAAAATAGAAGCAAGACAACGACGCTCTCCTGCAACAACTCGATAAAGCTCACCGCGCTTATAAACAACTATTGGATTAATAATGCCGTTAGCTTTTATGGTATGAGCAAGTTCTTTTAATCGTTCTAATTCATCTTGTTTACGTTGATATAAAGCATCATCGGGACGAATTCCTTCTCTGATATCTGATAAATCAATGGCAAGTTTACGTGGATTTTCTGGATCTAATTCGATTCGCGATAGGGGTAATACTACATTTCTAAACATACCGGCAT
>DAIEGU010000056.1 GCA_027356065.1 Gammaproteobacteria bacterium | reverse complement strand
GGAAATGACAGGCCATTCGGGCTGGGGCACGTATCAATTCCATGATTATCAGTCTTACGGTGACGGAGCTCACAGTTGGACTGGCGTAATGCAAATGGCTGAAAGCGGCCAAGGTACCGGTGAGCTCGGTCAAATGATGGGTGATCTTTCTCATCAATTTCCAGCTGGGCGAAATGATTTTAATAAAGGGGTGACTGGGGTAAATGCACAAAAATATTATGCCATTAAATCGCAAACGATCTTAGCTGCACGTGCAGCAAGTCAATTGGATTACAACAAGACCCAAGACCAAATTGCTTATCAACAAATGTTGCAACAGCAAATTGAAAATACCAAAGACTTAAAAGCAGCTGTTGATCTTAATAACCGTATTCAAGTGGAAGGCAATTTAATTAACTTAGAAATATTAAGACAAGCCGCTTTAACTAATCAGCAGCAGGCCATTACAGAACAAGCCAGCGTTAATTCTGCTTTATCTAACGCCCGATTTTTAATCAAAAACTAGGAGAACGTCATGCATCTAAAAATGCAATTAAGCATTTTATTTTTAATTAGTACTTTGTTGTCAGCTTGTGCAAGTGGACCACTCAAAGCACCTTGTAATGAACATGCTACTTTTTGTGGTGTCAAAACCAAAATAAACCAATGGTAAGGGAGCGTTGATGATTACAGCTGATACGTTTTTTTCAGGGACCATCAACACAGTCGATGCAGTGATTGCGGATTTTGTGCATAACGTTTATATGAATTTCATCCAAGCAAATTCAAATGTTATTACATTAGTACTGACAGTCTATGTGATGTTCTTAGGCTATCAATTTTTAAGCCACTCTCATCATTTTAATTTGAATGTGGTCACAAAACATTTGATTGTGATGTTAGGTGTGTATGGCCTGGTAATGAATTGGGATTTGTATAACACGTTTGTCTATAACATTTTTACCAATGAGCCAGGCAATGTTGCCAAAATAGTCGTGGATGCTGCAGGAAAATTTAAATCTGGCCAAGCGATTACTCAGGCATTAGATGCGATCTATGCAGCCGTCATGAATGCGACCATTAATTTTTTCGGCCAAGTCAATTTCAGTGCTGCCGGTGTTGCCTTTCTGGTTTATGGTTTGTTGGTATTTGTCATCGGTACGTTGCTCTGCGTATTTGCTCTGCTTCTTTTTGTGTATGCAAAAATGATGATGGCAGTGGCACTTGCACTAGGCCCCGTTTTTATTTTGTTTCTGCTCTGGAATTCGACGAAAGGTTTGTTTTCTGCGTGGCTTAACAAATTGATTACGCTTGCGCTCATTCCCATTGTGACATCGGCCATTTTGGCTTTAATGCTTTCAGTGATTGATGTCACCTTGCCAGGCATTCATCAGTCCACCGAGAATTTGCAATTTTATGGCATTGCGCCGTTTCTGGGTTTGAGCCTTGCAACAACGTTGGTCCTTTCTCAAGTCTTTCGAATCGCAGCATCACTGGGTGGTGGTATCACGCTGACTAGTTTATCTGCGGGTGCTGAGATTGCCCGTTCTGCTGTAACAAAGACAGGGATCGCTTCTGTAACAAGAACAGCTGCGAATTGGACGCAAAGAAAAACAAAACAGGTATCACGCAATTTTAACAAAGGCATATCACCATGACTCGACCCTCTCATTTTTATCAAGCAACGACAGATTGGGCTTATGACAGGTACCAAAGTCAAACGATGTGGTTACGACGAACATTAGTCGCTTTGGTATTAGTAGCCATATTACTAATGTTATCGCTGGTCGCTAATTTATGTTTGTTTCCATTAAAAGAAAAAGTGCCGTATCTCTATGCGTTTGATAAAGCTACGGGTGAAGTCACTAAAATTGGTACGCTTGAATCGACATCATTGTCAGCTAATTGGGCGTTGGCACGCTATTTTCTCATTCGTTATGTGATCAATTACGAAAGTTATGACGTTGATAATGTCGATGTGCCATATCAATTAGTATGGGCGCAATCTGCTGATAATGTTCGCGCGCAGTATGAAACGCAAGTCAAAAGCAATAATGCACAATCACCTTATCGATTATATGGCAAAGACAAATATATAACGGTGCGTGTTGTTTCAATTAATCAACTTAATGACAACACCGTCGATATTAAATTCGAAAAGAAGTTGCATGATCGTGCGGCGAACACGGAATTGGTCACTCACAAAGAAGCGATTGTTAAATGGGAATTTGCAAACAGCGATACTACGCAAAAAATGTTAGACCGTGACCCGTTGGGTTTTAAAGTCAATTATTACCAAGCCAGTCAAATCAATTTAGACAATTAATCAAGGAAACAAGAATGAAAAAAATATTATTAATAACGGGGACAGTTGCGATTGCAGTCAATGCTATTACTGTTGATGCGGCCAGTTTGCCGCATCGTGTTGCAGCCGATCATCATGTGAAAGTTGTCTCTTATGATCCAAACAATGTGGTGATGTTAAATGGCCGTTACGGTTATCAAACACAAATTAACTTTGCTGCCAATGAAACAGTACAAAGTGTTTCAATCGGCGATAGCATGGCTTGGCAAGCTGTGCCGGTTAGCAATAATTTGTTTATTAAACCTGTTGCTGAATCAACGACCAACATGACCGTCTTGACCAATACTAACAGTTATAATTTTCAATTAGATTCTTCAAATGCAAAATCTTCTCCTACTTATAAATTGCAGTTTACCTATCCCGATGGTGGTTATGATCAAACAGGCAAT
This sequence comes from Gammaproteobacteria bacterium, assembly GCA_027356065.1. GTDB lineage: Bacteria > Pseudomonadota > Gammaproteobacteria > DSM-16500 > DSM-16500 > Aquicella. The sequence goes on along the minus strand of DAIEGU010000056.1, from coordinate 5,943 downwards.
GTAAATGCGGTCGCTACGTTTGATCCAGAGAAGCTCAATTGGAAATATAGTTTCACGGGCGATAAAGCATTGGTGCCTGTTGAAGCATTTGATAATGGGCAATTTACTTATTTTAAATTCAAAGAAGAGGGCATGAGTCATCTGCCGTCCGTTTTTATTGTGGACAAAGACCGCAATGAATCATTGGTGAATTATCACATGCAAGGCAAATATCTAGTAGTGAATGCGATTGCCAAGCAATTCACGTTGCGTGACGGAAGCTATGTCACCAGCATTTATAACGACTTGGCCATTGGCGATTGGAAGAAAATATAAAGGTGACGGCATGAAAAATGAAAATAAAAAACTAGACGGATTGCCAGAAGTAGCGCAAGACGATAAACAGAAAAAATTGCTGGTGCTTTCATTGATTGCCTTTATGGTGATCATGGTTCTCTGCGCGGGCTTTTTTAATAAGACAGAAAAGAAAATATCAAAGCCGATTGAAGAAACGTATGCGATACAGACTGATGAATCAGCAGAAACAAAAAAACCGGAACCTGTTGTTAATTCTACTGTGCCAGTTGCTACGCCTAAACCGCAATTGAATCCTGAGGTTGTGCAACAACAAATTGCGTTGATTCAACAAAAACGTCAAGAGTTACAACAACGGTTGGTCGCTCCGTTAATGTTGGTGAATACAAATCAATCGAATACAGCAACGGCTGCATCTCAATCTACGCCTGCTTCCAAAGATTCGAATATGCAATTTATGAACCAAGTATCAGCACAAGCATCCGAAACTACGATTGCAACCGCAATTGGGCCATTGAATAAGATAATTGCAGAAGGCAATTTTATTCACGCAATTTTAGAGCCGGCGACTAATTCTGATTTGCCAGGATATTTGCGAGCCAGTGTCAGTGAGCCGGCTTATTCAGAAGATGGATCGCAAGTTCTTGTTCCACGAGGCAGTCGTTTAATTGGCCAGTATAAAAGTGGCATGATGCAAGGGCAGTCACGCATTTTTATCGTATGGACGAGATTGATTACACCAGAGGGAATTTCAGTCCAATTAGGTTCACCTGGTATAGATAGTCTTGGTGTGGCAGGCATGGGAGCAGATGAAATTGATCGGCATTTTTGGCAACGGTTTGGCACAGCCTCGTTGTTGTCGTTGATTGGAGCAGGGGCTGCGAATGTCGGTGTGAATGGACAAGACCAAAATAATTCTGCTGCCTCTTATCGAGAAGCGATTGCGAACAGTTTTGCTCAAACGGCAGAACAAACTCTGCAACAAGAGATCATGATTGCGCCGACGCTTAAGTCATATCAAGGCAAGCCCATCATGGTGTTTGTTGCGCATGATCTTAATTTCCAGCATGCCATGCAACAAACTAACCGCAAAATGAATGTGTTTTAGAGGTGAAGTATGTCGATCAAAGCACTGGAACGGCATCTTGCACCTTTGTTGCCATTCATTCAGGAAGCGGGTGTCACTGAGATTTGCATTAATCGGCCGCAAGAAATTTATGTCGAGAAGCAGAGTAAATTTGTTCGTCACGAAGTAGAAGAGTTGACTTACAGTTTCCTTGAGACACTCGCTGCACTGATTGCTGAATTTAATCACAAAGATTTTCCTTCGCCATTGTTGTCAGGCTCATTGCCAACAGGTGAGCGTATCCAATTTGTGATGAATCCAGCATGTGAAAAGAAAACATTAATTTGCTCGATTCGACGGCATCAAATGCGCGATATGCGGTTGGAAGATTATCAAGCAAATGGTGCATTTATTGATTTGAGTAGCGATAAAAATGTATCGCATGATCACAATAAAAAATTAAAAGAATGGTATCTGAAGGGTGATATACAAGAGTTTATAAAGTTAGCTGTTCAATCGAGAAAAAATATTCTGATTAGCGGTGGCACAGGCACAGGCAAGACAACTTTTTTAAATGCTTGCTTGAAATGCATTTCAGAGGAAGAGCGCTTGATTACGGTCGAAGATACACGTGAAGTTGTTGTGAATCAGCTAAACAAAGTGCATTTACTTTTTAATGAAGAAGACACACGCATCACAGCATTAAATATTTTTAAAGTTTGTTTGCGTTTACGTCCTGATCGTATTTTTCTTTCGGAGTTAAGAGGTGCAGAAGTATGGCCATATTTGCGAGCAGCAAACAGTGGCCATCCTGGATCGTTAAGCACTGTGCATGCAGATACACCGGAAGGCGCATTTACGCAATTAGTTTTTATGATGCAGCAAGCAGGGTCAACATCGAGTGAAGAACAAATCAGAAGTTACATTAAATCGATTATCAATATTGTGATACAGCTTAAACGTGATCCGAGCCCTGATAGGTTTATGTATGTGTCGGATGTGTATTTTGATTTATAAAAAAAATTTTAGGCTGAATTGTTACCGGAACCAGGTTCCCGGAAGGTTTTTTCTAATCGTTTAATAAAATCAAATTATTAGTTGCATTGTATGAGTACAGGTGGCACCTGACCACCCATTCACATCGTCGATGAACATGACTGGGTGGTCAGGTGCCACCTGTACAGTCATTCTATTTTTGATTTTAAAAAGATAACTAAAAAATAAAAATGGAGAACGTATGAATGATCTGGTTTCTGATTTAAAGAGAACAGGATTGTCTAAAAGAGAAGTGGATATCTTAAATTTCATACATGAATTTGGTTTTTGTGAAATTAAACAAATTATGAAACGGTTTTCTATCAAGAAAACGGCTGCTTATTTACGTATGCAAATGTTGGCTCGATTAGGGTTGGTCATACATGGCCGTTTTCTTCCAGGCCAGGCCGGACCGTATTACTTAACAAACAAGGCCATTACGCAGCTTAAATTGGATTTGCCAATTATTCGAAGAATTTCGCGTGCTACATATGACCATCATTTAACGGTGATGGATGTTTATCTTGCATTAATGAAATTACATCCCCATGCAGTGTGGACAACAGAGCGTAGACATCTCAGAGACAAATATGCTGAAAGGTTGAATCAGCATGAACATGTGCCAGACGGTATATTCATTTCTCCCGATGGAGTCCGGTATGCCATTGAAGTTGAGCTTAGTTTAAAAACGAGAAAAAGATTAGAAGAAATTTTGTTGGGCTATGGGTTGCAGAACAATTTTAGAGAAGTTTGGTATTTTTGTTCACCGATTACTTTTCATGTTGTCAACGAGCTTGCGCAAAAGATGCCGTATGTGAAGGTCTTTAATAACAAGGAATTTCTTGCATGAATTTTGACGATAAATTAAATGACTACATTAATAAGCACCCTCGAGAAAGTTTGTTTATAGTGGTGATGGTGCTTTGTTTGGTTTGGCAAAGTTTAGTTGCTGTGTTGGCTTTAGCAATATTTATCATTTTTACTCGAATAGTGAATGTCCCGCGATGGGCATTAGTATCAGCAGGTTTGCTTGTTGCTTTAGTAGTTGTGCTCTTGCAATTAAATCAGTTAACAACAGTTGAATTTTTACAACAAGGGTTTCGTTATAATTTTCATTTCTGGAAATTGTTATTTCAACATCAATCCAGCGCTGCTTTCTCATTTCTGCTTCACTATGAATTTATTTATAGTGCTGGGTTTTCATTATTAATTGCAGGCATGCTGAGTGTGATTGATTTAATCGCCAATAATCCACATGAAAAAATAATGAAAGACATGCAAAAAGGTGTCCATCCAGATGACTTGGTTGAGATAAAAGAAAAAGTTGTCAACAAGGCCTTAGAGAGGTTACGCGATGAGGACCATAATGGCACAGTTTTAGGCGTCTCAAAATATACGGGACACTATGTCGTTTTGCCAGATCGACATATTAATCAAGTGGCATTGGTGTTAGGTACTACTGGTGGAGGCAAGACCGTTACTTTAAGGCGTTTCTATCAGCGTGCATTAATGCAAAGTTATCCGCTGATTGTTGTTGATGGTAAGCCTGATGATGCAAATATTTCATGGCTAAAACAGATGGCTGAAAAAAATGGAAAACCATTTTTTGGGTTTAACTGCGAAAATAAATTGCATTACGATTCGTTAGCTCACGGTGGCTTTACCGAGCTTAAAGATAAAATCATTTGTTTGAAAGACGAATGGGAAAATGATTATTACAAATCAATTGCAGAAGACTATTTGCAAACGACATTAGAAGTACTTTTAAAATCAGGAGCAAACCTTGATCTTAAACGCGTAGTTGATTGCTTGACTTACACTAGTCTTGTAACGCTAACGAAATCAACAGAAGATTTACAGCTAATGAAAAGGGTAGAAGGACTAAAAAAATACGAGCATAAAGATATTACCGGATTACAAGCACATCTAAATATTCTTATTCATTCTGAATTAGGCAGTTTTTTTGAAAAAGATGAAACAACGTTTTCTTTATCTGATGTGATAGATAAGAGTGGAGTTGTTTATTTTGCGCTCCCTGCACTGCGTTTTCCGAGCTTTTCTAAGGTATTAGGCAAGTTAGTTATTAATGATATTAAAGCTGTAGTTGATAGAAAAAATAATACTCGTCCTGTATTTACTGTTTTTGACGAATTTTCTGTATTCGCTGGCGAGCAGGTTTTAAATCTTGTGAATATGGGGCGCGGTAAAGGCGTGCATGCAATCTTTGGTACGCAAGGTTTAGCTGATCTTGATCGAGTTGATGTTGCATTCAAAAACCAAATATTAAATTGCGCTAATACATTGATATGCCATCGATTGAATGATCAAGAAAGTGCAGAGACGGTTTCAAATTGGATTGGTACTAAAGATGCATTTACAGTGACTGCACAACTTAATCCTAGTCAAAGTGATGGAGGTATGGGGTCAGTGAGAAGGAACAAAGAATTTATTGTGCATCCAGATGCAATTAAGCAGGGGTTGCAGGTGGGGGAGGCGTTTTATGTGACGAAGGTGGGTGGGTTTAGGAGGGAGAAGGTGAGGGTGCGGCAACTGTGATTTGTAATCAGCTGATCATGGGTTTGGGTCTCATTGAAAACTTTTCATGATGAGTTCATACTCAATCAATTAGTTATAAGTCTATCCATACCCCATTTTTTCGACTTAAAAGTGCTCCTGAATTTGAAAAACGTTCCTGATGTAGAGCTGTGCTATGTTGCTGTATAGTTAAATATCAAGAATAAGGAATGTCTGCGTTTCACCATTCTGTAGGATGATTTATGACCAAAGACGTGTTTGAGCAAGGTAGCAAGGTAGAAGAGTTAGTTCATCAGATATGCGAAAAAATATTCTTAAGTGACTTTGTAGTTCCTAATCCTAAGTATGTAAAAAAGAGTGGTGTTGAAAATGAAATTGCCGACACCTTAATTTTATTAAACAATAATTTAATTTGTTTTCAGGTTAAATCTAAAAGCGAAATTAAAAAAATAAGCGAAAAAACAAATGTTGATATTGATAGAATACATAGACGCATTGCTGATGGAATAGACCAGCTAGCTACGGTTAAAAAAGCATTAGATGCTAGTGAGAAATTAAATGTTAAAAATAGGATCGGGATTGATATTGAATTGAATACTTCGACAGTTAAAAAAGTGACGGGTATTGTTATTCTTGATTTAATTGGCGAAGAACACTTTATTGAAAGTGAGAGAACGGAAATTCTAGGTGGGTTTAGTTGGAATAATGATATTCCTGTTCATATATTTATGCGGGCTGATTTGGAATTAATAGCGTCAGAAATTGATACTCCCGCAGATTTTTTGAATTATTTAGATATGCGGGAAAAGTTATACTCAAAGCAAATATTATTTCCAACAGTATCTGAGCGCGATTATTTAGGTCTTTATAAATTAAACCCAAGCTTATTTGAAGAGGTAATAAAAAGTGGTATAGATGGACTTGCTGTTAGCGAAGGCCATTGGAATGAATATATTGAAAATAAAAACGAATTGAGAAAGCAAAGAGACAAGCTAAATCATAGTAGCTATATT
>DAIEGU010000022.1 GCA_027356065.1 Gammaproteobacteria bacterium | reverse complement strand
GCTTTCATTTTAAAAAAAACTGTCTTCCCTGAGCAGGACTTGCAATATGCGGCATGCAACAAAGCCATCCATCCAAGATGGCACAGATGCACACATAATTTACGTAGTAAGCCGTTGGATGACATTAACGTATCAACTGTTATCCAATTCATTCGCTTTCACTTGATAGGAATCAGCAAGTTCACGATTACCCATTTTTTTGTAAGTATCGGCCAATAATTGATAAGGCTGGACTAATTGCTCGCTATCTCTGCCATACATGGATTGATACAAGGCAATGACTTTGTTAACGGTATCACGCGCATCATTTGGTTTATCCATTTTTAATTGTGCTTGCGCTAGTGCAAATAAGTTTCTGGCGGCATAGGGATTTTGATTTTCATTGCCTTGTGCTTTCCAATATTTACGTACGTCTGTTAGCATTTTAAATGCTTCCTCATCTCGATTGTCATCTTGCGCTAAAATGCTCATTGCCAGACGAGATTGTAAACGATGATATTGTTCATCTTTTCCGTGAGGTATTTTTTCATAGATAGCTAATGCTTGTTTAAAGTTTTCTTCCGCTTCTTCATGATCATCTGAATCATCTGCTAGAAAGCCGCGTACGCAATAGGCAAAAGCAATTTCTTTATTTTTTGTCTTTGGGTAAAAACTAAATACTTTTTCTGTATAAGCTTCAGCTTGTTTTTTATCAACATCTTCATTGCTTACTGAGTATTTCATTTCGTATGCAAAAGCTAATTGATCATTTATCCATGCTTTGTCTTCTTTGCCCGGCAGCAAATTATCCGCTAAGTTTAATTTATCTATGGCCATATTGGGTTGCCGTGCAATATGTGTGTAATAGGTCCCCAGTTTATAAGCCATTATTCCTAATGCTTCTTGATCGTCCCCGCTCATTTCTGAATAATTGGGATTGGATTTAAGAAATAATTCAATTTCTTCTATTTTTTTCTTATTAGATTCAATGCTTGCATGGTCATGCCAATTAAAATCGAATTTTTGCTCATATTCTTTAACGCTATCCATGCTTAATGTGTTTGGATCATAGATTTTGTCTTTCTGTATAATTAATTCATTTGGCGATGATGATTGAGTTGCGTTAGCAATCAAAGAAATTGCTAGTAAGGTGACAGCCAATCCTAAGCGTAATCTCATATGAAAACTCCTTTTCATGAAACGATGTTGCTTGTGTTTGAGCGTGGTACAAGTATGCCGAAGCGCAATACGACGATCAAGGGTAGCTTTAACGAGATGATTCTCATACACTCAATCTGCTTAAATGAATAATGATGAAAATTTTTGTTATTAGGTTGTTTTTTTAGGGTGCATGCAAATGTCGGTAAATGAAGTTACATTGAAAGAAAAGATTGGCCAAATGCTAATTGTTGGTTTTAAAGGAACAGAGTTAGACGGCAAAGAGGCTATCGTGCAATCCATTTTGGCGCAAGAAGTAGGCGGTGTCATTTTATTTGATTATGATTACCCTACTAAAACATTTAACCATAACATCAAAAATCCCGAGCAATTAAAAAAGCTAACACAACAGTTACAGTATTTTGCTGAGCAAGCTGCAAAGGCACACAGTAATAATTTATCACCTTTACTTGTTGGAATTGATTATGAAGGCGGTGAAGTTAATCGCTTAAAAGAGACATATGGATTTCCTAAAACATTATCAGCAGCAGAGCTTGGCCAAGGTTCTTATGAGCAAGCTGCTTTACATGCATATGATATGGCAAATACCTTGCGCGAGGCGGGTATCAATCTTAATTTTGCACCTGTGGTGGATGTAAATGTAAATCCAAATAATCCAATCATTGGTAAACTGAATCGCTGTTTTTCTGCAGATCCACAAAAAATTGCTGATTTTGCCGCAATTTTTGCAAAAGCATACCAAGCGTGTGGAATTTTATGTGCGTACAAACATTTTCCTGGTCATGGTAGTTCAACAGGTGATACGCATGTCGGATTTGTTGATGTAACACAAACTTGGAAAGAGTATGAACTTGATCCTTATAAAGCATTATTAAACCAATTACATAATTGCGACATTATTATGACAGCGCATGTTGTGCACTGTGGTCTTGATAGTCGTGGTTATCCAGCAACCATTTCTACCGCAATTATTCAAGACTTGCTGCGTAACAAATTAAATTATGATGGTGTTGTGGTAACAGATGACATGCAAATGAAAGCTATTGCTGATAATTATGGATTACAGGAAGCGGTTCGCTTATCGATTAATGCAGGTGCTGATATGTTAGTGTTCGGCAATCAATTATCTGCTACTCCACAAGATCCAAAAGAAATTGTGAACATAATTTACGATGATGTGTTGTCGGGGAGAATTTCTGAAAATAGAATTAATGAAGCTTTCCAGAGGGCCATGCGATTGAAAGATAAACTTAGAGCAACGCAATCAAATCCAATGTTGAGTATGAGCAATTAATCCAGCCAAACCTATTATTGTGCCCATTACCCAGAAAAAATTTGACCACATACGGTTTTGTACAGCTTCGAATTTAATATCCATTTTATTTTCAAGTTTTTCAAATTTTAGATCCGTTATTTCGAATTTCTTATCAAATTTACGTTCTAAGCCTTCAAATTTTTGATCTATTCCATTAAATTTCTGATCAACTCCATTGAATCTCTGATCTATTGCATCGAACTTCTTATCTATCGCATCAAACTTCTTATCTATCGCATCAAATTTCTTATCGATATCTTCAAATTTTTTGTCATGCTCTTCTAATTTATTTTCTATTTTTTGAAATCTAGCATCGAGCTTGTGGTCCATGATTTCAAATTTAGTATCCATTTTATCGGACATTTGTTTCAAATCTTGACGAAACGCAAGCATGTTCGCATTCATATCTTGACGAAGTGTCAGCATGTTAGCGTTCATAGCAAGAAGCGTTGTTTCAAGTGTGGTTATGCGTGCATCATTTTTCATATGGCGCTCGTGTTTCTTTGGAATCATGATAAAAATCCTTACTAATTAGAATACATGAAGTACAGTTAAGTTAGTATTTGAAATAATGGTGATGGGAAGTTTGTATTGCGGAAAAGAGATATGATGATACAAAAATCAAAATCAAAATCAAAATCAAAATCAAAGGACATACGTGCTGTATGTCCTTTGCGCGTAGATCAGAATGGAATATCGTCATCGAAGTTATCAAGGGCAGGTGCTGCTTCTGCTGTTGCCGTCGCCACCACAGGTTTTTCGTAACTAGAAGAATCGGAGCCGCTTTTGCCATCTAACATTTGCAATGAGTCAGCAATGATTTCTGTCGTATATTTATCTTGGCCCGTTGTCTTATCTTGCCATTTACGTGTTTGTAATCGACCTTCGATAAAAATTTTCGAACCTTTGCGTAAATATTCGCCGGCGATTTCTGCTAAACGTTGATACATAACAATGCGGTGCCATTCGGTGCGTTCTTGATTTTCTCCGCTTTGTTTATCTTTCCAAACTTCTGATGTTGCAATAGTTATATTGGCAACCGCTAAACCATTTGGGGTATAGCGTACTTCAGGGTCGCGGCCTAAGTTGCCTATCAGTATTACTTTATTAACACTACCTCGTGCCATGGGAGAGTCTCCTAGATACTAAAAAAATTATTCTGATTGTAATTGCTCTTTAAGATGAATGAAATCAGGGTGTTTGCTTGTCTTGCGTTCCATCTTTAAATAAGCAATTCCATCTTCTGCTATAAACGTTACTTCTAACATGCCGGGAATAACTTGCAGCTTTTCTGCGATTGTCTTCCAGCTTGATTGTTGCGAGGGCGAAAAACGCAGCATTTGTGTAACAAGAAAACGTGGCGGCTGCATGAGATAAGCAATGAGTAACCAGAACAGCGCTAAGATAATGCAGAAAAGATAAACGCCTGTAAAGCTGAATTTGCCATATAACCAGCCTCCCAGCGCACCGCCAACAAAAATGCCCAAAAATTGTGAGCAAGAATAGATGCCCATGGCAGTTCCCTTGCGGGTAGCTGGTGCTGTGCGGGAAATAAGTGATGGTAAAAAAGCTTCTAACAAAGAAAATCCGGTGAAGAATAAACATAAACCAACGGCAATTGAGATCAAATTATTTGGTGTTGTCCATAACAAGCTTTCAGCGCCAATTAGTGTTGCGATACCGAATAGAAAAAATGGTTTTAGTTGCTGCTTGCGTTCAGCAATACCAATGCAGACTAGGCTTAGTATGGCAGCAATTAACAGGGTGGGTAAATAAAATAACCATTGATCATTTGCTGGTATATGAGCGAATCGAAATAGAGCAATAGGGATAACGACAAAGCTAGCGGTAAAAATGGCATGCAAAATGAATATGCCGATATTGAGCTTCGCAAGTTCGGGTGCAATCAATAGTTTTAAAAAAGCTTTCAGCTCAGGTTCGGTATCGCGGTGCCAGCGTGAGCTAACCGGCGTGGGTACGGAAGTATAAAGCAGTATAATGGCGATAAAGCCAAACCCCATCGCTAAAAAGAATAATCCGTTAATAGGTAACCATTGCGTGAGGACGGGGCCTATGAACATCGCTAGCGAAAAAGAAAAACCTATCGTCATGCCGGCAATAGCCATGGCTTTAGTTCGTTGGTTTTCACGCGTGAGATCGGCCATCATTGCAAGAATGGTGCTGCCAATCGCGCCCGCTCCTTGTAGTGCACGGCCTAAAATCATTAATGTTATTGAATGTGCAAATCCAGCAATGAAGCTGCCTATCGCAAACAACAACAAGCCGATCACGATGACAGGCTTTCTACCGATGCGATCGGATAATGCGCCAAACGGGATTTGGAACACGGCTTGAGATAATCCATAAACGCCCATGGCTAAACCGATGAGCGCAGGCGTGGCATTTTGTAAATCTGCGGCATACAAAGTAAAAACAGGTAACACCATAAATAAACCTATCATGCGTAAGCTCATGATAAAGGACAAGCTGATGACAGCATGACGTTCGTTCTTGGTCATTTTTTCAGGAAACACATAAGCCTCACTCTTCATTTGATGTCAGTGAGGGGGCATTATATGCGAATTTGCTGTTTGATGACATGCCACGCAGGCGGGTGCAGGGGTTGGCATCTAAGCCATTTGTGATACAATTCTGCTTAATTTAAGTTTTATTCTTTATAAGTTGTTCAATAATAATCAAACGAGGATGTGTAGATGTTAAAGAGAAAACTCTCAGCTATTGTGATCGCTTCCCTTTTATCTATAGGTACTGCTTTTGCTGCAACCCCAGGTGGATATGTGGGTGCTGGTATTGGCTTAAGTTCATTAGATACTCCTAGCAATTGGTTAAGCTTCACACCAGATTCCTACTCTTCCAAAAAAGGTGGTTTAGGCGGAAGAATTTTTGCTGGCTACAACATTAATGAATATTTAGGTCTTGAAACCGGTGTGACTCAGTATACTGAATCGCATTATAAGTTTGATGAAGAAGCGCTTGGTATTACCGATGGCAAAGCTACGTATGACATGACAGCAATCGATTTGGTTGCTAAGGCTTATTTGCCTGTAGCAGATAAATTTAGTTTGTATGCATTAGGTGGTGTTGCTGAGACATTCAATAAAATTAAAGTTTCGGGCAATGTTTTAGGGAATAACCAAACTGATCATGAAAGTTATGCTAAATTGCGTCCTAAATTTGGTGTCGGCGCAAATTATGTGATCAATGAGAGTGTAAGCGCGAATTTTGAAGTATCACGTATTCAAGGCTCAGGTGGTTTCAAAACAAGCAACAAACCTGTTACCAATGCAGATATGGCAGCTGTAACGCTCGCTTATAACTTTGGATAATATGCATAATGCGCTTCAAGATTGTCTTGAGGCGCATTTTTCCATCCCGCAATAGTCAAAATCTATATTTTCGTTTACAATCTACACTCTTTTTATTCCCAAGAATTGATTAAACCCCAACTATGAAGCAAATACGCATTCGTGGTGCACGCACCCACAATCTTAAGAATTTAAACGTTGATCTCCCGAGAGATAAGTTAGTTGTCATTACGGGTCTTTCAGGGTCTGGTAAGTCATCGCTGGCATTTGACACATTATATGCAGAAGGGCAGCGTCGGTATGTTGAATCGCTCTCATCCTATGCGCGCCAGTTTTTATCTATAATGGAAAAGCCTGATGTTGATCATATCGAAGGGTTATCGCCAGCTATTTCTATCGAGCAAAAATCCACATCACATAATCCACGGTCTACTGTGGGTACTATCACTGAGATTCATGATTATCTGCGTTTACTATTTGCAAAAGTAGGCCAGCCTCGTTGTCCTCAGCATGGCAATGTATTGGAAGCGCAAACAATCAGTCAAATGGTAGATACCGTGCTTGCATTGCCCGCAGAGACAAAAGTGATGGTGTTGGCGCCCGTTGTGCGTGAACGTAAAGGCGAACACATAGAATTATTGCAAGAATTGCGCGGCCAAGGATTTGTGCGTGCACGTATTGACGGTGAAATGTATGAGCTTGATCAACCGCCTAAATTAGATTTACGTAAAAAGCATACGATTGAAGTGGTGATAGATAGAATTAAAGTCCATGATGATATGCGGTTACGCTTGGCTGAATCATTTGAAACCGCATTGAGACTTGCAGATGGGATTGCTGCGGTTGGTTTTATGGATGAGCCTAAGCGTGCATCGAAAGTATTCTCGGCAAAATTTTCTTGTCCGGATTGCGGATACAGTTTACCAGAGTTATCACCGCGATTATTTTCATTCAATAGCCCAGTTGGAGCCTGTGCTGCCTGCGATGGTTTAGGCTTCAAAGAAGTATTTGATCCTGAATTGATTGTAAATCCAGATGCAAGTTTAGAAGATGGTGCGATACGCGGCTGGGACAAGCGCAACAATTATTATTTTCAAATACTGACTGCATTAGCTAAACATTTTAGTTTTCGTTTAGATGTTCCATTTGGTCGTTTGCCGAAAAAAATTCAAAATATTATTTTAAATGGCAGTGGTGATGAAGCGATTAAATTTCAATATAAAGATCAAGACGGATATTCTTTTAATAAGAAAACACCTTTTGAGGGTGTTGTTCCTAATTTTGAACGCCGATATCACGATACTGAATCTGATTTTGTACGTGAGGAATTAAGCAAATATATTGCAACACGTATATGTGAAGCATGTGGGGGTTCACGTTTAAATAAATCTGCTAGACATGTTTTTGTTGCAGATAAAAATCTGCCAGAAATTGCTGAATGGCCGGTGGATAAAACGAAATTATTTTTTGAGAAATTACACTTGCCAGGTTATCGCGGTGAAATTGCTGCAAAGATTGTAAAAGAGTTAACGAGCCGTCTGAGTTTTTTAGTGGATGTGGGTCTTGACTATATTAGTCTTGCGCGTAGTGCAGAAACCCTTTCAGGGGGTGAGGCGCAGCGTATTCGGTTAGCTAGTCAGATTGGATCAGGTTTGGTAGGCGTTATGTATATTTTGGATGAGCCCTCAATTGGGTTGCATCAACGTGATAACGAACGTTTATTGAAAACACTGCGTCATCTGCGTGATTTAGGTAATAGCGTTATTGTTGTTGAGCATGATGAAGATGCCATTTTAAGTGCTGATCATGTATTTGATTTAGGCCCTGGTGCGGGTGTTCATGGTGGTGAGGTGGTTGCTGAAGGTACACCGCAACAAGTGATGAAAAATCCAAAATCACTCACGGGACAATATTTATCTGGTAAACGCAGTATTGCTATCCCAAAAAAACGGCATCAACCGAATCCAGAAAAACAAATTATTATTTCCGGTGCGAGGGGAAATAATCTCAAATCAATTGATGTTTCTATTCCTATTGGTCTTATGACATGCATAACAGGGGTTTCAGGTTCGGGTAAATCGACACTGATTAACGATACGCTTGCACCTGTTGCAGTGCGTGCGCTTAATGATGCTGGCACACAAGAAACAGCTCCGTATGAAAGTATTGAAGGGCTCGAATACTTAGATAAAGTTGTTGTAATTGATCAAAGTCCAATTGGTCGTACGCCTCGTTCTAATCCGGCAACCTATACAGGTTTATTTACCTGTATTCGTGATCTTTTTGCAGGCACTCAAGAATCGCGTTCGCGTGGTTATCAAGTAGGACGTTTTAGTTTCAATGTTAAAGGCGGTCGCTGTGAAGCATGTCAAGGTGAAGGCGTTATTAAAGTAGAAATGCATTTTCTTGCGGATGTTTATGTTGTTTGCGATGTTTGCCAAGGAAAACGTTATAACCGAGAAACATTGGAAATATTGTATAAAGGCAAAAATATTCATCAAGTTCTTGAAATGACGGTTGAAGAGGCGCGTGGGTTTTTTGATGCTATTCCAATGATAGCGCGAAAATTGCAAACGCTCTTGGATGTGGGGCTTTCGTATATTTCGTTAGGACAGAGCGCAACAACACTTTCCGGCGGCGAAGCGCAACGCATCAAATTAGCAAAAGAATTAGCACGTAGAGACACAGGCCGTACACTTTACATTCTTGATGAGCCAACAACCGGTTTGCATTTTTATGATATCGAACAATTACTGGGTGTATTGCATAGACTGCGTGATCATGGCAATACGATTGTAGTGATCGAGCATAATCTTGATGTAATTAAAACGGCAGATTGGATTATTGATTTAGGCCCTGAGGGCGGTGAAAAAGGTGGGCAAGTGTTAGTGACGGGTACGCCAGAAGTTGTTGCCAAATATCCGAAGTCGTATACGGGACAATTTTTGCGTAAATCCCTGAAGAATTAATCTTGAAGAGTTAATCATGCTAAGAATAGTAAAAGCAGCAAAGCATTCATACGATGGATTCAAGGCGTTGTGGTTTGAAAAAGCATTTCGCCAAGAAATATATCTTGGCATTGTTTTGCTGCCGTTTTTATTCGTGCTGCATATTAGTGTGATGTTAAAACTATTGCTGATTATTTTATTTTTACTTTTGCTGGTTGTTGAAACACTTAATTCAGCAATAGAAGCTGTGGTTGATAGAGTTTCATTGGAGATTCATCCGCTATCAAAACTCGCTAAAGATTTTGGCAGTGCAGCTGTTTGTCTTATGCTGATAATAAATGTGATTGCATGGACTTATTCAGTATATTTGCATTTCTTACCATAATTGATTATAGGTTTTACTGTAACTTCCAATTTCATTTTGCATTTCTGATAAGCTTTGCGCTGGGCGTTTTGCAGATGTAGAAATAGCTGAGTAACCCAGTCCAACTCTTCCTGCCTTTGTTTTGATTCCGATAGATTCTAAAATGGTTGGTAACATATCAAAGCCAACAACCATATTTGTATTTTTGCTAGATGGTTTGTTTGATAAAAACAAATTGTAAATTGTTCGTGATGGTGAGGATTCAAGTTTAGTGTAAACCTGGTTCTTCATGGCAAGATGGTCGCCTAACACCACGATGTTTACTTTATTCAGCCAGCCTTGTTCTTTAATGTAACTAATAAGTTTGCCTACATTATCTGCTGTGCATTCTACTGTATTAGGAAAGCGCTTATCTTTTCTTGCAATACATGCTTTGCTTGGATAGCCATCCATTCCATGAGTATCGATGGTGAGCAACGTTAGATTAAACAATTTATTTTCTTTGATTAGCTCGGCAAGTTTTATCTTTGCTTCTTTAAAAAGATCATCATCATGTAATCCCCAAAAGCTCATATCAGTTAATCGATAACCTTTCAAAAGCCATTCGTCTTTGCCATAGAGTGATTCATAGTGATGGTCTTTAAAGAATTGACCAACACCAGCAAATTTTAATGATGGTCCATTCATGAATACATTTTTATAACCATGCTCAGCTAGAATGTCTCCCATGCACTTAGCATTCGACAAAAATTTGGTAATGACTTCACCTTGTCTATTATTGCCAAATACCGTCACTGTTTTTAGCGGCACGCCGCACTGGGTTGCAACTAAGCTTGCTATTGTCCACTCCGTTCCCGGCATCATTTGATATTTATCAAAAGAAGTTCCCTGTCGTTTATAGACATTTAAACCAGAGAGCAGGTCACGGCCAAAGATAGCTGGATTAGAGTAAGTGTTTTCTAAACTTTCTACATAAATCAAAACTAAACTTTTTGGTTTATTGATTTCGAAATGTTGGTTTTTAGGGTCGATATAATTGTGTTCAAAAAATTTTGACGAGCTGTAGAAAAATTGTTGTTTTAAATAATGACACACGCTGAATTGATAGCTGGCAAATACAACTCCAAAAATTAGCAGCGCAATATGTGAGTTTCTGCGTAACAAAACCAGCATTTTGCTAATTTTGCAGCGATTGCTTGTCATTATATAGTCTCGGTAAGGAAAATCTTGTTTCGAGCATGAGTAGAATGCAGGTAAGTACAGAAGGCCCAATCAAACACCATTTTACAAATCGTTTGATAAACATGGGATCTGAGGTAAGAGCTCCTTTGAGACCAAACTTAAAAGTAAAAAGGAGTTGATCAACACTTGCTACCCCAAAGTATTTGTTTATCCATAAGGGTAATGCAATCAAAAAGAAAGCAATAAGATAGGTAAAGCCTTTACTATAGTAATTCATAAGCCCGTTTTATGTGTATTTTGAATAATTTGGCCAATAATAATACTATTGATTAGTTCAAACAACTTTTTTTATGTTCGCCTCTAGTAAATTCTAAATAATGTGCTATACATAACGAATGTGCTAAGGATTAGCCTCCGCGTGACTAGCAATAGAGTCTGTTTTCTTGTAAAATCTCACTCTGCCAAGCCATCGAAAACTCATAGAACCCATGTGATTTTTTGCGGACCAAATGGAACGCTTCTTGTTGAAAGATTTATATTTAAAAAAATATAAAAGTTTTGAAAAGAAGTGTTGACTGGAAAGAGAGACCGTGTAGAATGCGCCTCTCTCAAGCGAGAAAAGTTCTTTAACAAGATGAAAAGAGTGATATATGTGCGCGCTTACCTGAGAAGGTGAGTGAGGAATGGTAGCTTGGTGCAAAGGCACCAAGTGAAGAAAATCTCCG
>DAIEGU010000014.1 GCA_027356065.1 Gammaproteobacteria bacterium | reverse complement strand
CTGCAAATCGATATTTCAGTTTCCACAGCTTGGAACCATTTGGGTTAACCAACAAGTACAAGCCACGCTCATCAGCCAATTTGTAAGCCTTTTCTTTAGGCTTCGCGCTCTTCACTTGAACTACTGTTAACGGCATTGGGGGCCTCACATTTAATTTGGAGCTATAAGCCCCTATATCGGCCCCACTTTAGTCTTGGATGCTGGGGGCTTCTGTTGGATTTCGTTGGACGAAGATTAAATAAAAAAGGCCTTATTTACAAGGCCTTTAGGATGATTTTAGATGTCTTCGAATCAAAATTTGGTGGAGGCGGCGGGAATTGAACCCGCGTCCGCAAATCCGCCACTATCGGGTCTACATGTGTATCCTATCTTTTAATTTAGCCACGCAATCTCCGACAGGAAGGATATTAACGCAGCGATCCCTATTTGATTTAGTAGTCAGACTTCGGGCAAGTCATCCTACGAGCTTATATAATATGACCACCCTCATTCACTTTCGTAAACTTCCAATCGTATAAGCACAACTGGTGGATGGCGCTGTGCCGTTTCTTAGGCGGCTTGAGCGAACACTTCATCAGAGATGAAGCGATCGTTCACAGCGTTCTTGCGATTTTTGTTTGCAAGTATAAATTTGTCATATTATTTACGAGGATAATGACGTCCTCGACATGCACCTCAAGCTTTGTGACCCACGTCGAAGCCAGGTCGCCCCCAAAGTTAAGTATAGTCAATATTTATCAGAATGTTATTAACGGAATATTAACGAATCACTAATATCTATCGACGCCCTAGATACTATCACGCATTTGCTTTTATTCAAGCTCGATAAGCTAAATAAGGCGTTTTTAGTCGGGACTTTTACAATTCTACCATCCCGGATGGGATTCATTGATTTTTTGCGGTTCATTGCTTGTATGGTACCAGCCAACATTCTTATGACCGCTTGATTAATCTCTGTTTTTCCCTAGCCCAATCACGTTCTTTATCAGATGCCCGTTTATCATGCAGCTTTTTACCCTTAGCCAACCCAATCGCAATCTTCACTCGATTATCCTTCCAATACAGCGATAATGGCACCACGGTATAGCCTTTGCGCTCGACACTACCGATTAACTTGCTGATTTCACGGTGCTTTAAGAGTAATTTTCGGTTACGCTGTGCCTCTGGGTTGATGTGGGTGGAGGCGGTTTGTAACGGCGTAATCAGTGCGCCGAATAGGAAAGCTTCCCCATTTTTGAGTAGAATATAGGCTTGGTCTAGCTGTACGCGGCCAGCGCGTAAGCTTTTGACTTCCCAGCCTTCTAGCACTAATCCTGCTTCAAAACGATCTTCAATGAAGTATTCGTGTGATGCTTTACGGTTCTGTGCGATGGTTGTATTTGTTTTTTCTTGTTTCATGAGCGCAGTATAATAACAAAACTTGAATTTGGAAATGATTATGCACACTTTAAAACGAAATGCGATTGTGCCTTACAGTCAAAGGCAGATGTTTGAGCTGGTTAATGATATTAGTGAATATCCGCGATTCTTGCCTTGGTGCCACAGTAGCGAAATTTTGAGCGAAACCAACGAGGAAGTGATTGCTAAACTTGAAATCAATTGGAATGGGATACGTAAATCGTTTACAACCCGTAATCGCTTGCACTCCTTTGGCCGAATGGAAATGACGCTGGTTGATGGTCCATTAAAACGTTTAGAAGGCAATTGGGCATTTATTCCCTTAAATAGTGAAGGTTGTAAAATTACGCTTGATATGGAGTTTGAGTTTACGGGTGCTTTTATTGATAGGCTATTCCAACCTATTTTTCAACATATCGCGACAACCTTCGTGGATGCGTTTTGTAAAAGAGCGGTGGAAATATATGGTACAGAATAAAACAGTGACGGTTGAAGTCGTGTATGCGGGTGAGTATGTTCAGAAATTGATAGTGGTTGCGGTGGAAGAGGGTGCATCGATTGAAGCGGTGATTGAACAATCGGGTATCTTGGTGCTCTTTCCCGAAATTGACCTAACCCGTCAGAAGGTGGGTGTTTTTAGCCACCCACGATTACTGACTGATACCATTAAGGCGGGCGATCGAATTGAAATTTATCGCCCTTTAAAAATTGATCCGATGGAAGCCCGTCGAGCAAAGGCTAAAAAAAACAGTCCAAAAGTTAAAAAAGATTAACTTTGTTCAATGCTAGTGAGTCTTCCGCGATCAAACCTAACGCTCACTT
The DNA here is from genome assembly GCA_027356065.1 of Gammaproteobacteria bacterium. Lineage (GTDB taxonomy): Bacteria > Pseudomonadota > Gammaproteobacteria > DSM-16500 > DSM-16500 > Aquicella. Next base: position 1,279 of record DAIEGU010000014.1, on the reverse strand, counting down.
TTTGTACCGTCATCGCTTTGCCGCCTGGCTGCATTGTATAGACATAATCAAGACGATTTGGGCTGAAGCGATTTGCTAACATAGGCTCACCCATAATGAGTTTAACCTGTTCCTCGCTCATGCCGCGATGTAATTGGCTAATCATAGCGGGGGTAACGACATTGCCTTGAGTGATGTCTTGTTTATGAACATGTAAGTAGCTACAGCCGGTTAAAAATAGGGTAGCTGATAGTGTGAGTAAAAATTTGAACATTACGTCTCTCCATAGCATCGGGGCGGGTTTAATAAGCAGCGCGATTATATACCTATCAAGTGACAGATGAGAAGGAAGAAAGAGAGTTGATATAGATGGTAGTATTATTTTTCATGGTATAATATGTTGCTTGGAAATTAACGCTAATTTTCTCATTTATTTAAAGAAGAGAGGAATTTTTCATGAAATCATTTTTATTTAAAATCATGGCAGCAGGTCTTATTACACTAGCAGCCATCGGAAGTGCAAGCGCAAATTGGCAATGTAAAGTACACAATGCCCGTGGACAATTCTGGTATGGTGTCGCTGATTCGCGCGCAGTTGCTTCTTCTTACGCTATGAAATTCTGTGCAAGCGGTTCAGATAAAGTCAGAAATTGCGAAATCGATTATTGCCGTTCTGGTTCTTTCTCAGCTCACGGAAAAGCTGGTGTATGGCAATGTAACGCAACCAATGCACGTGGTCAATTGTGGGTTGGTACAGGCACATCACGAGCTGTTGCAGCAGCAAATGCAACAGGTTTCTGTACAGCGCATTCTACTTATGCAAGCAACTGTGTCATCAATAGCTGCTTCATCAAGTATTAATTATCGTATGAATTCCCGCACGGTGACTAACTCGTGCGGGAATGTTGTTAAGTTCCCCTAAGCGTGTATGTTTCAATATCTATTTCAAAATAGGTGACATGACTGTGCCCAATGATCGCGATCTTAAAAAAGCAGGGTTGAAAGTAACACTGCCGCGTTTGAAAATTTTAGAAATTCTGGAAAATGCAAAAGATCATCACATGAGTGCGGAAGATATTTATCGTATTCTCATGGAGTCTGGTGACGATACGGGGTTGGCAACGGTTTATCGCGTGTTAACGCAGTTTGAAGAAGCAAAGTTAGTCGTGCGCCATCATTTTGAAAGTGGTCAATCAGTCTTTGAAGTAGATTCAGGCGAACATCATGATCATCTTGTCTGTGTGAAATGTAATCGAGTCGAAGAATTTTTAGATGAAGTGATTGAAAAACGCCAATGTGA
>DAIEGU010000009.1 GCA_027356065.1 Gammaproteobacteria bacterium | reverse complement strand
ACACATTTGAATTATGCAACAATGCCTTAGAAAAGGAGGAGACTTTCATTGAACATCACCTTTTTTAAACGAGAGAATTTTATTGAATGTTCCCTTTTTACAAGGAGAGCATGCTTTACTTTCAAAGGAATTCCCTCCTTTTCCAAAGGAGGGTTAGGGAGGATTTACAAAACTCTTAACTCTTCTTTAACCTACAAATGCTAATATTTTGACAATCAAATATTTTAATAGTATCTTTTCAGCTTAACTTGAGAACATAAAAATGACATTGTCCTTCACAACACAATTTGCATGGCGCTGGCGAAATTAGTTTTTCAGTTCGCTTTCGCTTATTTTTTTGTGTTGGAGAATAGATAAAATGTTAGCTCAAGATCATAAATTAAATTCAAAATTTGTAATTTCTTATCAAACCATTAGCTTTATTACACGCCCTTGGCGCCCCTAGGCGCATTTATCTCTTTTACTCTTTTATTTTTAATGCATTTGTAATCACTCTTTGAGATATGAGGTGTTGTAATGAAACAGTTAACAAAATTATTTATTTTATCGATCACATGTTTGATTTCCCTATTGGGTATTGCTGCGTGCAGTTCATCTGATAATGAACAAATTAAAAAAATAGGTATCGTTGTTCCTTTAGAAAATAAAGCATTAGATGAAATGGTAGCAGGATTTAGTGAAACACTTTCAGCGCAAACTAAAACACCTATCAAAATTAAGGTGGTTAATGCGCAAGGTGATATGAACTTGCAGCGTTCTATGATTCAGCAAATGAAAGATGAACATTATTCTCTTATCGTGCCAATAGGAACTGTTGCGACTCAAATGACTGCAGCCACTATTACCAATCAACATATTGTTAGTTTGGCAGCAAATTTTGCCGAACAAGAGCGCAAAGCACGTAAAAATTGCAATATCACTGTTGTGCATGATGAAATTTCACCAAAAGAAATTATTCAATTTATTCATCAAACCTATCCTGATCTTAAACATCTCACGCTGATACACAGCACATCCGATAAAATATTTCCTGATGTTAAAACAGCGGTGCTTGCAGGCAAAGCAATAGGCATTGAAATAAAACCATTAATGATATCAACGTTGAATGAATTATATAGTGTTGCGAATGCCTTACCTGACAACACACAAGGCATTTTGATTTTAAAAGACATTATGATTGCGAGCGGTATTAGCACACTAAAAATGACAGCAGAAAAACATCACATCCCATTGATTGCCTCAGACCAAGGTTCGGTGCAAGAAGGTGCTTTATTTGCAGTTGGTGTCCATGAGCGTGAAATCGGCGTTGATGGCGCAAATCTTGCTAAAGAAATTCTTGCTGGAAAATCTGATTGCAGTTTACCTATTGTTGAAATGACTAAGTTGACTGTATTTGTAAATCCATCTACGTTACAAGCGCAACATCAATCAATAGATAATATTCAACAAGCAGCAAATCAATTTCATTACAAAATTGAATTAACTGGTGGGCAAAAAAATGTTTGATTTAATCGCAATAACCATCACACAAGCTATTCCTTTTTTATTGCTCGCATTGGGTATTAGCATTAGCTATAACGTGCTGCGAGCAACTGACATGACAATAGACGGCAGCTTTGTATTGGGTGCTGCCGTTTTTGCTAAATTGGTAACACTTGGCATGTTACCTTATTTTGCTGCAACTGCCGCACTTTGTTGTGGTGCGCTAGCAGGAGCCATGGTTGCAACTATTCAGCGCGGTGGACGTGTTGATTCTTTGCTAGCTGGTGTACTTGCTACATTTATTTTAAGCAGCATTAATTTAGTTATTATGGGTAAACCAAACATAAATTTATTGTCACAAACAACCTTATTATCATCTGCCTTCGCACAAAATGAATTATTAGGATGGCTTGAAACCGCGAGTTATACCTTGCTACTTTGTAGCATTGTATATGTTGTTATGCGCTCACATCTGGGTTTGTCATTGCGTGCATTTGGTGATAATCCTGCACAACTTAAACGTTTAGGAAAAAACATTGAATCTTATCGTTTAGCCGGATTTGCTTTAACAAACACACTCGCTGCTGCATCAGGTTGCTTAACTGCGCAAACTATTGGTTATGCAGATATTGGCATGGGTGTTGGCATGACCTTAACAGGGATAGGTGCGATTATATTAGGCCATCAAATTTATATTCGTATTTATAAAAATCGTTCTTATCGTATTGGCTCTGAATTTGCAGCTTGCTTGCTTGGCGTGCTTATTTATTTCTGTTCATTAAATATATTATTACGGTTAGATTTCAATCCTATTTATTTAAAAATGATTTTAGGATTTTTACTGATCATATTTTTACGCACCGCCGTCACAGCAAAAACAAAAGAGGTAATGTCATGAATATTCTTCAGTTGCAAAATATTCAAGTAAAATTTCCTAATACTAACAAATGTTCTTTGCAAAAAATTAATTTTACTGTTGAAAAAAATGATTTTGTTATTGTTTTAGGTAGTAACGGATCCGGTAAAAGTACGTTACTGAAATTACTATACAAACAATATCGTGCAAATATCGGTGACATTCATTTTTTAAATCAACCGATTTCTTCTTATTCAGAGAAAAAATTTAATCAACAAATTGCGATTTTAACGCAAGATTGCAACGAATCACTTTTTGCTTCACTCAGTGTATATGAGAATTTTTTGTTGGTAAAAAAATTCAAAGCTATTAACACAAATCATTTATCTGATCGTGAATTTCTAAAAGATTATTTATATGAATTTAACTGTAATCTTTCGAATAAATTGGATATGACAATTAATGTTTTATCTGGCGGCGAAAAGCAGGCGTTGGCATTGGCATTTTGTCTTCTGCGCCCACCAACATTGCTATTATTAGATGAGCATACTAGTGCTCTTGATCCAAAAACGTCAGATCAAATTATGGAACTGACACAACAAAAAGTAATAGAACATCAAATTACTTGTTTATTGACTACGCATAACTTAAATATTGCTATGCAATATGGTAATCGCATATTAGCTTTACGTGATGGTCAGATTTATAAAGATATTTTTCCACAACAAAAAGCATTGATAACAAAAGATATGCTGATGAACATGTATTATTAATAAGTATGATACTCTAATTAAAATAAGCTGGATTGGCACGGCGCAAAGAACGCGCCTCGCAATGACTATCTCGTATAATTATTAAAGGAATTCATCATGAAACTACTTCAAACAATGTCTTTTGTAGTTTTTATTGGACTGCTTTTTGTTCAATCATCTATAGCAAGTAACATCAATTTTCTTAATTTTTCTGCGATGAATTTTTTTCGCGGCAACGATTTGCAATTAATGAAAACCAATACAGAACGAGCATTAATTCAAGTTCAAGATGGCAAGAAAGCTAGCTGGAGAAATCCAGAAACAGGATCATGGGGATATGCAATTCCGTCAAATACTTCGCGCGCTAATGGTATGACTTGTCGTAATTTAAAAATAGCTAATACAGCACGCGGCGTATCAGGTGCAGCAACTTATCGATTTTGCAAAGTGAATGGTCAGTGGAAGATTGTGTAGCTATTGTCATTTCGTCATTATCCCCCACCCTGTCCCCCCTTGTGGGGGATAATGACGAACACCCATCACTCCGACCGCAGAGCTTCAATAGGATCAAGTTTTGATGCTAAATAAGCAGGATAAAAACCAAAGAAAATTCCAACAATAACCGATACGCTAAAACCAGCAAGTGGCGGCCATATAAAAATCGTAAACTGCCAATGCCAGATTAATGAAATCACATAAGTAATAATAATTCCTATGATCACCCCCAGCGAGCCGCCTAATAACGACAACATCACTGCTTCAATTAAAAATAATGCGCCGATGTCATGACGCTTTGCGCCGACTGCTAATCGAATACCAATTTCGCGTCTACGTTCCATCACTGAAACTAACATGATATTCATCACACCAATTCCACCCACTAATAATGAAACACTGCCTATCAATCCCAGAAACACCGTTAAAATATCACTTTGTTTGCGCATTTTTGCGATTAATTCTTTTGCACTTCTAAAATTAACTTGTTTACCAGAAATAACATTATTCACCTGGTTTGAAATATTATTTTCAACCTGCAAAATATTTGCATCCGGCGTTAATCGCATAATAATGTTATTAATTGTTGCGTATTTACTAATTACTGTTGATGCCATTATTGGAATTAACACAGCGGTATCAATGTTTGCATAAACAAAACTATTTTCTGGCCATGCATCAGCAACACCAACAATAACAAAAATATTTTTACCAATTTGTATTTGTTGCCCCAGTGGTTCTTGATAAGAAATTTGTTTCATTGCATTGTAAATATCACGGCCAATAACACAGTAAAATTCATATTTATCAGCGATAGAAATAAATCGTCCTTGTTTTAATTTAACTTGAACAATATCAGCAAAACTATTTGTCACCCCCAAAATCATGCCGCTGATAGAATTACCGCGATAAAACATAGGATAAAATAATTGTGTGTATGGTGCGGCTTGTAAAATTGCTTTGTCCGCATTAACAAGGTCCATGGCTGCAGGCAGTGTTAAATTTTCAGATTTACCATTTGCATTGTGATCTTCTGTCGCTGCATTAATTGTAATGGCTAACAAATCAGTACCTAGCGATTTGAATTGTTTCAATGCTTCATTCGTTGCAAGTTCACCACCTAATACCATTGCAACCACTGATGCCGTGCCAACCAATACACCTAATAATGCAAGTAGTGAACGTAACTTGGAATAATACAGATTTAGTAAACCGTCTTTTGCGTGTTCAATGTAGTAGTTCATTTATTAAATTCTTCGTGCTGGGGGTCAGGCCTGACCCCATGTAGAGGAATAGTCAATGGAGAATATTTATCTCTTCTTCATCCAATTAATTAATCCGCCTGCTAATAAAATTTCAATTTGTCTTTTTGATAAGCGATGTTGTAAGCGAATTTCTTCTTTACCCTGAATACTTGCCGTTAATTCTTTTCCTTTTTTTATTGCATTTATTACATCATGAATGACGATAACATCTCCCTGCTGGATACGGTCATAGTCATCACTGGTAACAAAGGTTAGCGGCAGAACGCCAAAGTTTACTAGATTTTCCCAATGAATGCGTGCAAAACTTTTCACCACCACTAATTGTAACCCTAAATAACGTGGAGCAAGCGCAGCATGTTCTCGACTGGATCCTTGCCCATAATTTTCACCGCCAACAATGGCATGCTGATGGCCTTGGTCACGCCATTCTTTTGCGCGTTTTGAATAAGTATCATCTACAATATCAAAGGCAAATTGACTGATTTTTGGGATATTACTGCGAAATGGCAAAACACGGGCACCCGCCGGTAAAATTTCATCCGTCGAAATATTATCTCCCACTTTGAGCAAGACTTTTAATTCCAAATCTTTCGGTAAAGGTTTTAATTCAGGCAAGGAAGCAATATTCGGGCCTTTAACTAATTTAACTTTGCTCGCTTCGTCAAGAGCTAAGGGTGATTGCATCATTATTTTATTAACTACTTTCTTTTTTGGTTCGTGTACTTTCGGATAAGCAAAATTCAAATCACGCGGGTCGGTGATTTTCCCCATTAAAGCAGACGCTGTTGCCGTTTCTGGGCTGCATAAATAAACACTATCTTCTTTAGTGCCTGATCGCCCCGGAAAATTACGAGGAACCGTACGTAAACTGTTTCGGCCAGTAGCAGGCGCTTGTCCCATCCCTATGCATCCGTTACAGCCTGCTTGGTGTATGCGCGCACCTGCATGGACTAGCAACGAAAGCAATCCTTCATCGCTCAACTCTTCCAGAATATTGCGGGAAGCCGGATTAATATCGTAAGAAACCAGCGGACTTATTTGTTTATCTTTTACCATGAGTGCCGAAACAGCAAAATCACGATAACCAGGATTGGCTGATGACCCTATATAAGCTTGACTAAGGTCACGGTCTTTCACGTCGCTCACGGAGACCACATTCCCAGGACTTGATGGCAACGCAATCAACGGCACTAATGATGATAAATCTAGCGTATCTTCTAAATCATACTTTGCGTCTTGATCAGCAACTAATTCTGCCCAATCTTTTTCTCTGTCCGTTTGCTTTAAAAAACGCAGTGTTTCTTTATCTGAGGGAAATACAGTTCCAGTTGCTCCAAGCTCTGCACCCATGTTAGCAATCACATGTCTGTCCCAAATACTTAATTCAAGAAGACCTGGGCCGTAATATTCGAAAACACAATTAACGCCGCCTTTTACACCACGACGACGCAACATTTCGAGAATAATATCTTTTGCACTTACCCATTCAGGCAATTTACCTACCAACTTGATACCCAGTATTTTTGGCATGGTGACATGAAAAGGTTCTCCAGCCATGGCCATCGCAACTTCCAAACCGCCTGCTCCTATAGCAAGCATGCCCATTGCACCACCTGCGCAAGTATGACTATCGGATCCAATCATGGTTTTACCTGGGCGTCCAAAAAATTCCATATGTAAGGGGTGGCTAACACCATTTCCTGGCCGGCTAAACCAAACACCAAATCGTTGCGCTGCACTTTGTAGAAATAAATGATCATCTGCATTTTTGTAATCTTCCTGGATCAAATTATGATCGACGTATTGCGCAGACAATTCGGTCTTTACTCTATCCAACCCCATGGCTTCAAGCTCTAACATAACTAATGTTCCGGTCGCGTCCTGGCAAAGGGTTTGATCAATTTTAAGTGCTATTTCTTCTCCCGCGACCATTTCACCATTTATAAGATGAGATTTAATGAGTTTCTGCGTCACATTCATGCCCATGGGAAACTCCTTTTTGATGTGCTTTTCTTCCTATTTTACCTGAAATAAGCATTGCAAAATGCCCACTAAATGAACAGAGGACTGCCTAGCCCGTCATTTGTAGTCTGGGTATAACGAAGGTGAAACCCAAGCTACAAACTTAATTGTCAGCGCATGGCTTCTTTGATAGGATTTTCAGCCTTAGAATGCTAGACATAAGGCAAAAACAGGATGTGGTCTCTCATAGCAAACCTTGCATCGCCCAAAAAATTTTTTTACTTTTCCAGGCTCATATTGCCGTGGTTATTTATTTCTTTTCTCATTTTATTTACGTACGGTTTAATAGGCGGATTAATATTTGCACCTAAGGATTATTTGCAAGGTGATGGCTTTCGCATTATTTATGTTCACGCACCTTGTGCATTTCTCTCTTTATTTATCTATGGAACCATGACAAGTGCTGCTATTGCCGGTATCGTCTTTCGCTTAAAACTTGCCTATTTAGTCATTCGCCATAGCGCACCTATTGGTGCTGGCTTTACCTTTCTTGCATTGTTTACTGGTAGTTTATGGGGAAAACCCATGTGGGGAACATGGTGGATATGGGATGCACGTCTCACCTCTGAGCTCATATTGTTGTTCTTATATATTGGTATTATTGTTTTTCAATCAGCCATGTCTGAAAAAAATCGCAGCGAGCGCGCAACCGCTATTCTGGTGTTAATTGGCTCTGTCGACCTTCCCATCATTCATTATTCAGTGTATTGGTGGAACACCTTACATCAAGGCGCAACATTAAAAGTGTTTGCTCCTTCAGCAATCGATACTTCTATGATTTATCCCTTGTTTGCAATGATTACTGCTTTTTTAATTTATTATGCTATGGTGCTTTTTTTGCGTATGCGCTACGAGCTTGCTGCAACACTAAAATATCATCACTGGCTACGAGAAAAGACATGATCAATATACTCGCTGAATTTTTTCGTATGGGTGGTTATGGTTTTTATGTTTGGTTGGCTTATGGCAGTGTCATTATTTTTTTAGCATTGCAATTATTTATCCCTTGGCAACGTTGGCGCCATTATTTTCGCCATCAACAATCTATACGTCATAAAGAATAATACATGAACAAATTACACAAACGCCGTTTATATTTCATCGGTGTATTTACACTGGGTCTTTCTCTCACTGCCGGATTAATTCTTTATTCGCTAAGACAAAACATAAATGTATTTATGACGCCAAGCCAATTAATCAGCGCGCAAATTTCATCAGATTATTATGTGCGTTTAGGCGGTATGGTAAAACCAGGCAGCCTAAAACACGATCCTAACAATTTAAACGTCAACTTTATTGTGACGGATTTAAAAAAAGATATTCCTGTGCACTATACCGGTGTTTTGCCAGATTTATTTCGTGAAGGTAAAGGTGTTGTTGCAGAAGGCAGATTAAATTCACAAGGTCAATTTAATGCAGCCATTATCCTTGCAAAGCACGATGAAAATTACATGCCTAAAAATGTTTATAAAGCGATGCGTGAGGGAAATGGATGATTAGCATATTCGGCAACCTATCATTAATACTCGCATTATTATTTTGCTTACTGCAAAGCATTGTTCCTTTATTCGGAGCATGGAAACGTAATCCTTATGCATTAGCAATTGCACGTCCTGCCGCACTTGGCCAATTTATTTTTATCATGATGGCATATGTGTTATTAACCATTGCGTTTGCTGTTAGCGATTTTTCAATTACTTATGTCGCAGAAAATTCACATCCTGCATTACCACTCATGTATCGTCTAACCGCTGTGTGGGGAGCGCATGAAGGCTCCATTTTATTATGGACATGCATATTGTCTGTATGGACTATTGTTTTTTCTATCGTAGAAAAAAATAATCCATCACTTCCGATTGTATTATCAGTATTAGGCTGCATTAGCTTATGCTTCTTGTTTTTTTTGTTGCTGACATCTAATCCATTTTTAGCAGCCACCTCTCAACTTGAAGGAAAAGATTTAAATCCATTATTACAAGATCCGGGCTTTGTCATTCATCCGCCAATGCTTTATACAGGCTATGTTGGATTTGCTGTTGCCTTTGCAATTACCCAAGCAGGATTAATCACTGGGAAACTTGATGCAAATTGGGCGAGCCTTACGCGTCGATTCGCGCTGGCTGCATGGTGTTTTCTAACTTTTGGTATTGCACTTGGTAGCTGGTGGGCGTATCGAGTTCTCGGTTGGGGTGGATTTTGGTTTTGGGACCCTGTTGAAAATGCATCACTTTTACCATGGCTTTCAGGGACTGCGTTGATTCATGTTTTATTGTTAGTTGAAAAACGCAATTGCATGAAAGGTTTTGCTGCTTTGCTTGCACTCATTTGTTTTGCATTAAGTTTATTAGGCACATTTCTCGTTCGTTCAGGCATTCTTATTTCAGCACATACTTTTGCAAATGATCCTATGCGCGGGATGTTTTTGTTAATGTTACTTGCTATCGTCATGACATCTGCACTCATTGTGTATGTGATACGTATTCCTTCCTTCATCAACAATTCACCGATATATTTTCCTTTATTATCGCGTGAAATGAGTTTATTGCTAAACAGTGCATTACTCTTGGTTGCCATGTTAACCATTTTATTAGGCACACTTTATCCGCTCATTATTGATGCATTGCATCTTGGTAGCATTTCTGTTGGTGCACCTTACTTTAATATGGTGATGATGCCGTTAACTTGTATCATTATGTTCTTTATGGGTGTTGCTGCATTTTCACGTTGGCAAGATACATTTAATAAAAAAATATATTTCAATTTACTTAAAAATCTAATAGTCAGTGTATGTTTTGCTTGCGCTGTTTTAATAGGTATAACTAATTCACTTAATCTCACTGCCTTGATTAGCTTGAGTTTAAGTTGCTTCATCATTATCAATATGTTGGGTACAAGAAAATTTATCTCCGGTATGATGCTTGCTCATCTTGGTTTTGCCGTACTCATCATCGGCATTATGCTTTCAAGCTTGTTAAATATAGAAAGCAATGTACGGATAAAACCAGGTAATGCAACCCATATAGGGCCTTATCAATTTTTCTTTGTCGATACAGAAAGCTCTAACGGTACTAATTATCGCGGCATTCGTGCTAATTTTGAAGTTATTAAAAATAAAAATCATATAGCTGATTTGCATCCTGAAAAACGAATTTACATAGTACGCGAAATGGTCATGACAAAAGTCGACATTCATCCAGGTATTTTTCGTGATCTTTATATTGCATTAGGTGAACCGCTCGATCAAAACTATTGGTCTTTACGTATTTACTATAAACCATTTATACGTTGGATTTGGTTTGGTGCTGCTATAATGATTCTCGGTGGATTATTAGCAATTAGACAACGCAAACAAATAACTATAACGAGTTAAGATGATTACTTATAAAAAAAAATTAACGCTCATATTTCCTTTTTTAATTTTATTTATTTTATTTGCTTTTTTAGCACGAGAACTTTTATACAAAAAAACGAATGAATTACCTTCTGCACTCATTGGGGAGGACATTCCAGCATTTCGTATAACACAACTTTATCAAGTTGACCGCCCATTTTCAGCACAAGATATGATTGGCCAAGTAAGCTTATTAAATGTTTGGGCGACGTGGTGTTACGCTTGTAAATTGGAACAACAAATGTTGATGAAAATTAAAAATCAATATCATGTACCTATTTATGGCATCGCCTATAAAGACGACGCGATGCAAGAAAAGCAATGGCTTAGACAAAATGGTAATCCTTATGCAGTGATTGGTGATGATAAAAGCGGCGATGTTGCTATTGATCTTGGTGTATACGGGACACCAGAAACTTTTATCCTCAATAAAAAAGGAAAAATTGTATATCGTCATGTGGGCATCATTGATGAACAAACATGGAACAATGTTTTATATCCTATCGTTAAAAAATACCAGGATTTGGCATGAAACTAATGACAAAATATCTTCTGACAACATTATTGCTCTTTATCAGCCATTTTTCCTTTGCCTCATCACAAGATACCTATGCTTTTGCTAGCAAAACGGATAGTGATCGCTTTGCTGCATTTATTCAAGAAGTGCGCTGCGTCGTCTGTCAAAACCAAACTATTGCTGATTCAAATGCTCCATTAGCAAATGATTTACGCGAAAAAATTTATCGCATGATGTTGGGTAAAAAATCTAACGAGGAAATCAAGAGTTTTTTAGTTACCCGCTATGGAGAATTTATTTTGTTAAAGCCACGCTTTAGTAAATTAACCGTATTTCTTTGGCTGTTTCCCTTTCTCAGCCTAACATTTATCCTTATGTTTTTTTTCAGCTTTGGGATTAAAAATCGAAAAAATAGCGCATCACTTTAAAATCGAATGTTCACTAGTACTATTCTCATAAGATAAAATAAAGGATGGTATTATAATTTCACCAAACCATAGGAAAGAATGATGGATTCAGAAAAAAATATAATATTGCCAAAACCAGTAAAAAAATATCCCATCATTGGATGGCGAGAGTGGATTAGTCTGCCTGAATTAGGTATACCCAAAATAAAAGCAAAAATTGATACCGGTGCAAGAACATCCGCTTTGCATGCCTTTTCGTTAAGGCCCTTCGTTGAAAATGGATTGAATAAAATTAGCTTTGATATTCACCCTTTTCAACACAATACCGAAAAGGTCGTTAATTGCATTGCTGAAGTAGTTGATAGACGTTTGGTAACAGACTCTGGCGGCCACGAAGAAGAACGCTATGTGATTAGAACAGCTATCACCGTTTCAAATACCACAACTTGGCCGATAGAAATTACTTTGACAGAACGTGAAAACATGTTGTTCCGTATGTTGTTAGGTAGAAGTGCTATTCGTAAACGTTTTATTGTTAACCCTGCTCGCTCATTTGTTACAACAAAGGCACATAAAAAATGAAAATTGCTATTTTATCGAGAAAACATAATTTGTATTCAACTCGACGTTTAATCGAGGCAGCAACTACTCGCGGACATCAAGCAGACACGATTGATACCATGCGTTGCTACATGAATATTACTTCTGCGCGTCCTACCATTCATTACAAAGGCAGTGAATTAGCTGATTATGATGCGGTCATACCCCGCGTCGGCGCATCGGTTACCTTTTATGGTGCAGCTGTTGTCCGTCAATTAGAAATGATGGGAGTTTTTTGTTTAAACGATTCAGTCGCCATTACCCGTGCACGCGATAAATTACGTTCATTACAATTGTTATCAAAAAAAGGTATTGGCTTGCCCATCACCGGATTTGCACACTCATTAGATGAAATTCAAGATTTAATAAAAATGGTTGGTGGCCCGCCACTTGTTATTAAATTTTTAGAAGGTACACAAGGCATAGGTGTTATCTTGGTAGAAACATCAAAAGCTGCGCGTAGCGTTTTAGAAGCATTTTTTGGCTTAAAAGTTAATATCATGGTGCAAGAATATATTAAAGAAGCAGGCGGCGCTGATATTCGTTGTTTTGTAGTTGGCGATAAAGTTATTGCCGCAATGAAACGACAAGCAAATCAACCGGAAGAATTTCGTTCTAATTTACATCGCGGCGGTATTGCAACACCTGTTGAGATTACAGAAGAAGAACGTAACATGGCGATACGTTCTGCACATATCATAGGATTAAATGTAGCTGGTGTTGATATTGTACGATCAAATCGCGGCCCTTTAATTATGGAAGTGAATGCCTCACCCGGATTAGAAGGTATAGAAAAAACCACAGGCATCGATGTCGCAGGTGAAATTATCAAATTCATCGAAAGAGGCATTGACGGTACTGAAAAAGAGCGTAGAGGCAGAGGATAAGTATTGTGTTACCCTGTAAGAAAGCGTTACTGCTCTTGACACCAGCAGCTTCGTATCATCTCACTCATAAATCCGTTTTATGAGTGAGATACGAAGTTGATGGTCAGAGCAGTAGCGATTAAACCAATCTCTACTGCAATATTCCTTTGAAATCGAGAGCCAAGCGGCGCAAATCCAATCGGTTTAGGAACAATGAATAAACCATCCATGCAGAGAGTGCTGCAATGTCAGAAAATTGCGGCGGTACATATTTAGGTGGAGCAATAATTCCTTCGTCTAATAAATCGGCCAAAATATGCAAATCTTCTAATGTGGTTTTACCCACAAAAAGTAATGGGATTCTTTTTACTAATCCGCGTTGCACCGCAAGACGCATATAGTTATAGATAAGAATAAATCCTTTGCTATATGACAAATCTTTTGTATAAGGCCCAAGATCAGGCGAACTTCCGCGAAATACTCTCATGGTTGATTGATAGCTATCATTTGAATCAAGACCTTGATCGCGATAAAACTCATACACGTCAAAAAAATTAGCGCCTTCTTCTGCCATGTTCACTGCATTAATTCGATTTGTTAAACGACGCAATCGTCCAGGATAAGAAGAAAAAGTAAAAATTTCGGTGATAATTGCTAAACCTTCTTGTGTCACCGTTGATGATGGCGCACCTTTACTGAGAAAAGTGCAAATAGGTTGTGCCATTCCATTCAGCGTCGTCCCTAAATGTACCCAACCTTCGTGAATTTCAAACGTACGTATCTCACGCAAACTAAATTTTAATCCTTTATGAATTTTTATCCGGTCAGCACCCGCTGCAGCATCAGCAATAATACCGTCACTTAATTCAACACGAATATTTTCTTTATCAGAAAAATAAGCGCCTAATACGTCACTTAACATGGCAACTGCTTGTTCACTCGTATAAATTTGCTCATCAGCATCTGTTTTTACTTGGTCTTTAATGTTGGCCAATGTATTTGATACTAATGTCGCTAAATCTTTTAACGTCGGTGCGCCGACATGAAAAGCATCTTGTGAACTGCCATACAATTCTTGTGAAATATTTGTAAATGCTGCTGTGCCTCTAGCCATTAACATTTCAACAACGCGGGAATATTCATAACACATACGCTGCATAATGCTACCGACACCACTATACTGACCAAGTTTTCTGCGAATACTACGATCAATATCACGAAATTCCTGAATTTTTTTCACTGGATCAAAAGAAAGAGGATTTTTTTGCTGATAATACTCGCTATCGATGACGGGTAATTTTTTACATTTATGTTTATAAAAATATTCTTCGACTGAAGAATCCCACTTCAATGCATCAAGAATACGGATAGGTTTTTGAGCGGCGACAATGCGCTCTGAAAGCTCATGAATGACTTGCTCATATTCACCTAGAAATTCGCCATTTGGCATGGGGAAGCGTCATCCTTTTTCGTTATTATCATCCTACCATTATAATTTAATTTCAGGAGATTCGGCTTTTAGATAGATACCTAGTTTATTTAACTAGTTAGCCGACCTGCCAGTCGGCTATTTGTAGAATTTTATTTAGTAATCTGCAAACAATGCTTTTCGACGCTCTGATTCAGAAGCGCATGGAACACACAATTTGAATCCTAGTTTTTGTCTCGCTTCAGGAACGCCATCTCCGCATTCTATACAAAACTTAGCGCCTTCAGTACTTTGAGAAGCACTCTGGCGTATCTTGTTTAGCGCGCGCGAAACTTCGCTATCAATAAGAGCATTAGCAATATCAATTTCATCAGCCATTTCTACGCCTCCAACAGAAAGAAAGGGGATGGATTGTACTGAAAACAAATCTAAATGTCTAAACTTCTATGCTCGGTTGGCAGGGCCTTCAGGTTGGCGTTGTTCCGGCTTAGTTATTGTATGTGGCTGCTCGTGGAACATGACTGGAGAATAGCTACCATAACGTGCGTAATGCGCTCCAGGTTTTCCAAGGGTCTTCCTGAAGCCATCAATTAACTGAGCCGTATGGCTCAATTTGTTCGCCATAGCCATTAACAACTCGGCAGCTTGTTGATGCGGTTCTTTGTCCTCAACTTCTCTCTTGGCTGAGCCTTCCACTTCATGAGGAACAATAGGTACAAATTTTTTCTCGGCGACAGGCGATGGTGGTGAGACTTCTGTTTTGGTGGGTACAGGTGCACTCTCTAGTTTTCTCTCTAGTTGATGAAATTTAGATTGCATCTGTTGGCGTTTTTTTGATTCGTTAGCTACTTCATCCAATCGCAATTGCTTTCGGTCTTGCTGTGACTGTCTACCCGCAATTAACTCTGGATGCGCTTGCTCAATTTCATTCATGGCTCTATCAATTTCGTCATCTGCCGCCCTTGGTGCAACAACCTCTTCTTCTTCCTCTTCACTACTTTCTTCAATGCGTGGGGGTAGATTTTCTTTTTTAACACCTTTAACTCCATCACTATTTTCTTCCTTTTCTTCAGTGTTTTTTGCAAGCGCGTTGTAACTTCCTGGTGGTTCAATTGGTGCGCCTCGTTTCTCTAATGCAGGTAGCAATATAGGTTGAGCATTATATTCAGCAGTCAATAATTCTTTGCGATTAGTTTCGGCTATGGCTTGTAATTCTTTTTGGGCTTTCCATGGATCTTTATCTGAAAATAAATTTGGCTCTGCTACTCTAAGATCATTCAATGCTTGTGATACTGCTGTTGCACGACGCCCTGGATCAAACACTAACAAACTTTTAATGATTGAATTGACAGGCTCAGGTACATGAGTCATTTCATTGTTGAGAACATTTGCTATTTTTGCTGCGAATGTTATCGAAGCATCAACCATTTCTCTTTTCAATTTATTACATTTTTCCTCAATTACAATACGTGTTCCTTCTATCTTTGCACGTTTTTCACGATTTTCTTGATTATCTTCCTGCTTCTTCAGCTCATCCAACTGTGAATCTAAATTTAACAAACTCTTGTATAAGCTATCCGTGGTTTTAAAAGACTCAGCAAATGGGACTATCTCTTTTGTAAATTCACGAAGATCAACATCATATAATTTAAGTAACGTTATGCCTAAAGACCAAGCGCTCGTGGAAGCAACTAGTAACTCTCCACCGATATTTTGATCAAAAAATAAAATCTCCGGTGAACAATGAATGTAATCTTCTATTTTATTCGCATCGAAATTTAATAATCCTTTCCAATCGACAGCAGGTGTTGCAATTACTATTCTTCCACCTTTATTAACCGTGATGTCTTGAGGTTCAATATTTAAGTAAAAAACTCTCGGCTTCACCTTTTTATTTTTTTCATCCCAATCGCTATTATCACTTTTAATCGTTTTTAAAAGTTCTGCGGTCATTATTAATTTAGTGCGATCTGCTTGTTTTGAATCTTTAATTAAGGAATTTCCTGCGCTTTGAGTATTGCGAAATAAATGCAGTGCTTCTGTTGCATTGAGTCGTTTGCTTTTATCAAAATCAAGTAAGTGCAAAATCGTCGGTCTTAACGCATCAGGAATTTTCGTATTCTCAATCAGATCAGTTATCATTTTTTCATATATTTCTTGATAACTAGGGTCTTTTACATCTTTACGATCACCTGTAATGAAAGCGCCAAAATCATAACCTGCGTCTTTTGCTTTAGTAAAAGCCGCATGAACGTCTGCTTTGCAAAATTCAAGTAATGCTAAACCGATTGCCCAAGAATCATATGCTTCAGGCGAATAATCTGTTGATGAAAAATAATATTCGGGAGGTGCAAAGAAAATATTAAGATCGTTGCTTACTACAACATCACCTGCTTTCGCTGATCCAAAATCACCTAACTTAAGTTTGCCATTGATAAAGAAAATATTGTCCAGCTTCAAATCGCCATGATAAATATTCTTACTATGCAAAGTAGCGATGGCAACTAACAATTGAGTTGCAGCATGCACCCTCCCCCCATTCGGATCAGAAGATGCCG
>DAIEGU010000008.1 GCA_027356065.1 Gammaproteobacteria bacterium | reverse complement strand
ATTATCGATTAAATGTTTTTCCTATTTATGTTCCAAGTTTGCGCGATAGATCAGAAGATATCCCACTGATCATCGATTATCAGCTTGAAAAAATTTATGAACGATTAAAACATCGTGTTATCTTTACAGATCAAGCCATTGAAAAAATATGTGCTCACGCATGGTTAGGAAATATTCGTGAATTACAAAACTTTCTAGAACGCATGGTCATCCTATATCCCGATCAAGTTATCAGCGAAACTAAAATTAAATTTAATCCTGCATCAAGAACGTCGAAGAAGAAAGCTAGTAAACAAATATAGCCATTTTGAAAGCGTGAAGATAAACATCCATCAGCTCGCAATAACAACAAAACATAATGGCTAATTTATCTCGCCCCTTCTTCACTAATACTTACTGAAAAATCCGCATTAGTAGTGTATCGTTGATAAGTGCTAATAAAATTGAAATGATCTTTAAATTATATTTTTTAATTTCTATGGAGAGAAGTATGAAAAAATTTATTATTGCATCTTTATCAACATTAGCCTCTATCGGTTTTACAACCACTTTTGCAGCTCTTCCTGCTACCATCATTAACACCACGAGTGCTACGATAGATATCCAATACACTGTATGCTCTCAAGAAAATGGAAAGATTTGTACTTTAGTTAAAGGGCATAAACTTGGTTCGTTAGGCTCAGGCAACAATCGCCTTAATATTGTTGGCACACTCCAACCAAAATCAGATGGTCTAATCATTCAAAATGCAGTTGCAATAAACAATCAGGGCAATCCGATTGCCAAATTGAATCAACCTTGCAGCTTGCCATCTTCCTCGGATGTTCTCGTGTTAGAAGCAGGCAATAATTCAGACATTGCTTGTAGGTATACACGCTAAGAAAATTTTTTAATCATTCAGCTAATGGCCCTGCATACTGCAGGGCCTTTTTTTGCAAAAGAACATTTACTTCTTTTCTTGTCTAAACCAACTCACTATCAACATGAATGCGCCGATACAAATTGCACTGTCCGCAAAATTAAAAATAGCGAAATGCCAATCACCTAAATGAAAATCGAAGTAATCGACAACGTAACCATACAGCGCCCTGTCCCATGCATTACCCAACGCACCACCAAGAATAAAATTCAATGCGATATTCATCCACACTGCGCGTGCCGGCAAGCTCTTTAGCCAAACAATAATTCCCATGCTGACAACAATAGCTAGACCACCCAACACAAAATGCTGCCAACCTGCTGCATGATTTAAAAAACTAAATGCAGCGCCTTTGTTGAATAAAAGTGTCAAATTAAAAAAAGGCAGTAAGCTAAGCGGTTCAGCAAAAATTAAATGCTTCAACGCCCATATCTTGGAAAAACGATCAAACCCAATGATTAACACTGCAATCCAAATCCAAACTAAACCGGATGAGAAAAGTTTATGATGCTTTTTCATGTGTTACTCCTATTTATTTCTCGTCACAGTATCTTACAGTTAAACAATTTGTTGATGGATTTCTACATCACAAGTCCTAACCTCTCAGTTGTCATCCCGCGCAGCTTTAGCGCGGAATCCAGTGTCTTTCAGTGAAATGAGTAAGGATTTAAAGACTCTGGGTCCCGCGCTAAAAGCTGCGCGGGATGACAACTGAGAGACTTGCAGACAAATAACACTAAGCAAAATCCCTAACTTCCCCCGCCCCAGCAACATTTTCAACACAACGTGCGCACAACCCCGGATAATCAGCATTTGCATTGACCGTCGCCACTCTATGCCAGCAGCGTTCGCATTTAGGTTCTTTAGTCGCTTCGATTCTAAGAGCAAGCCCAGGCACATCTGTCACAATCACATCAACAGGCCCTGCATGTTCTGCAATTACTTTTGCAAATGACGTGATTAAAACAAAACGCAATTCATCACCAAGCGCATCCAACTGTTGTTTTAGATTAGGCCCGCAATATAAATAAACTTCCGCTTCCAACGCAGAACCAATCTTGCCAGCATTACGTTGATTTTCTATTTCTTTATTGACTGCCTCACGAACATCACGCATTTTTTCCCAATACGCTTGGTTCATCAATTCATTTGCCGGTAATGTTGCTAAATCTTCATACCATATTGTTTCCATCACAGAAGAATGTGATTTGCCTGGTATGTATTGCCAAATTTCCTCAGCAGTAAAACTTAAAATGGGCACCATCCATCGCACAAGTGCATGCGCAATATGATACAAAGCAGTTTGCGCGGATCTTCTCCCACGACTATTGGTTGCCATGGTGTATTGTCTATCTTTAATAACATCAAGATAAAAGCCACCCATATCAGTGACACAAAATTGATGTAATTTTTGCACTACGACATGGAATTGATAGGTATCAAACGCTTCGCAAATTTCTTGCTGCACCAAACGAGCTTTATCAACCGCATAACGATCTAGCATCAACATATCTTCTGTCGCCACTAAATCTTTCGTCGGATCAAAACCATGCATATTTGCTAACAAAAAGCGTGCCGTATTACGAATACGACGATAAGTTTCAGATGTACGCGATAAAATTTCCTTGGATGCACTGATTTCATTTCGATAATCAACCGATGCAACCCATAAGCGTAAAATATCCGCGCCCAATGTTTGAATAACTTCTTCGGGTGCAATGACATTACCTAATGATTTAGACATTTTGCGGCCATTGCCATCCACCACAAATCCATGTGTTAAAACTTGCTTGTAAGATTCAACACCATTGATAGCAATCGATGTTAATAATGAAGATTGAAACCAGCCGCGATGTTGATCTGATCCTTCAAGTACGATATCAGCTGGAAATGCAAGCTCAGGCCTTACTTTGAGCACACATTCATGTGACACGCCTGAATCAAACCAGACATCCAACACATCCATCGTTTTTTGATATTTATCTGCATCAGTACCTAATAATTCTTTAGTATCGATTGTATACCACGCTTCGACACCTTGCTGCTCAACCAATTGCGCCACCTTATCCATGAGTTCGATATTGTTAGGATGCAACTCACCTGTCTCTTTATGCACGAACAACGCAAGCGGAACACCCCAGGCACGTTGACGCGAAATACACCAATCAGGACGGTTCTCTATCATATTATTGATACGTAATTTGCCCCAATCAGGAATCCATTCGACACGATTGATCGCAGCCAATGCCGCATTACGCAATCCATTTTGATCCATGCTGATAAACCATTGCGGTGTAGCACGAAAAATAAGCGCTGTTTTATGCCGCCAGCAATGTGGATAACTATGACGAATAGTTGTGTGATGAAGCAGCGTGCCGTGAACTTTCAATTCTTCCAATATTTTTTCATTCGCTTTATTCACATGCATACCAGCAAAAATAGGCGTTGTAGAAATAAAACATCCATCATCACCAACTGGATTATCTAACGGCAAATTAAATTTTTTGCCGACTATATAGTCATCTACACCATGTGCTGGTGCGATATGAACAGCTCCCGTTCCAGAATCTACTGTCACATGTTCGCTAACCACAACAGGCACGATACGATCATAAAAAGGATGTTTTAATTTCACCCCCATTAGATTCTCACCTGTTGTTTTGCCGAGTATGGCATGATCAGTAATGCTATAACGTGTTAACACCGATGCTAATAAATCTTCAGCAATTAATAATTGTTCGCCATTTGCCGCAACCAGCACATAATTTAATGCTGGGTTTAATGCCACCGCCTGGTTTGCAGGCAATGACCAAGGTGTTGTTGTCCAAATAGGCACGGAAATAAGCCCCATACCTTTATGTATATGCTCAAAACGGCCCCAAAAATCATTCTGATCAATGGCCGTAAAACGCACATCAATAGCAGGTGATGTCTTTTCTGCGTATTCTACTTCTGCTTCTGCAAGTGCTGAAGCACAGTCCAAACACCAATGCACTGGCTTATAACCTTTTTGCACATGTTTATTGTGAATAATCTTAGCGAGACTGCGAATAATGTTGGCTTCATATTTAAAATCCATTGTGAGATAAGGATGTTCCCAATCTGCAACGATTCCTAAGCGTTTAAATTCTTCACGCTGTATGTTAATGAAGGATGTTGCATATT
>DAIEGU010000166.1 GCA_027356065.1 Gammaproteobacteria bacterium | reverse complement strand
GGACGTCTATTTCTACAAATAGTCTTAGCTTAACTTCCGCAATTTACGCTTCTTTCAGTTACTGAATCATAACCAACAATATCAGCAGTCATTGTGTTGATGAGCGTTACGCCAGAAATAGTGGCTTCTGCGAAATTGGATTTGCTTAAATCAGCTTGGTTTAAGTTGGCGCAGGTCAAATTAGCTTTTGTTAAAATAGCTTGTTGTAAATTTGCAGATGTTAAATTCGCATAACTTAAATTCGTGCGTGACAAATCACTTTGCTGTAATTCCGTACCATTTAAATTGGCATGAGATAAATTAGCATCCGTTAAATTAACTTCATTCAGTTTTGCATTTGAAAGATTTGCATAACTTAAATCTGCGCCGCCTAAATTCATTTTAGATAAATCAACACCGGCGAGATTACTATGAGACAAATTGGCTTGCTGCAAGTCGACTTTATTGGAATCAAAAGGAAAAGAGCGTAAATCAGCATTGGATAAATCAAGATGGTGAGCTGTTTGCTGCTTATCTTTAAATGCCAATAGCTTTGCTAAATCATCTTGATTGGCGCTGTAACTGCAGGATGAGAACAATAACGAACTGATTATTGTCATGCCAGCCAAGGCTGGCACCCAAATATTAAAAAATCCTTTTTCTTTCAATTTTTTTATTCCTTGGTGTCTGAAGGCAGGCGATGAATACGAGCGCCTAACTGGGTCAATTTTTCTTCTATGCATTCATATCCACGATCAATGTGGTAAATACGATCAATCGTTGTTTCGCCCTGCGCAGCAAGACCTGCGAGTACGAGGCTGGCTGATGCGCGTAAATCAGTTGCCATAACAGGCGCACCATGTAACTTGTCAGTACCGCTACAAATAGCGGTATTGCCTTTAAGTGCAATGGACGCTCCCATGCGCTGCAATTCTTGTACGTGCATGAAACGATTTTCAAACACGGTCTCAGTAATAACACCTGTACCTTCAGCAACGGCATTGACAGCCATCATTTGCGCTTGCATATCGGTAGGGAAAGCAGGATAAGGCGCTGTGCTGATATTTACCGCACGTGGACGGTTGCCTTTCATGTCTAATGAAATCCAATCAGTGCCTGTGTCAATCAAGGCGCCGGTTTCTTCTAATTTCAATAAAACAGATTCCAATAAATCCGGACGTGTATTTTTAAGTTTGATTTTGCCACGAGTAATCACTGTTGCAGCAAGATAAGTACCTGTTTCAATACGATCAGGCATGACGTGATAACGGCCACCGCCTAATTCGTCTATGCCATCAATCGTGATGGTTGAAGTACCAGCGCCACTAATTTTAGCGCCTAATGCATTCAAGAAATTGGCTAAATCTTCAACTTCCGGTTCGCGCGCTGCGTTATGAATAATGGTTTGCCCTTTTGCAAGAACAGCCGCCATCATAATATTTTCTGTACCAGTGACAGTGACAATATCCATGACAATTGTCGCACCTTGCAATCTTTTAGCTTTAGCACGAATGTAGCCATTTTCAATTCGAATATCTGCACCCATGGCCTGCATGCCTTTAAGATGCTGATCAACTGGACGAGTGCCAATGGCGCAACCGCCAGGCAGCGATACTTCTGCTTCACCAAATCGACTAAGTAGAGGGCCAAGCACCAATACAGATGCGCGCATGGTCCGTACTAATTCATAAGGGGCGTGGAAAGAATCAAGACGCCCAGCATCTACTTCGATATTAGAACGTTCATCTAGCGTGATACGTACACTCATCTGGCCAAGCAGGCTGACAATGGTAGTCACGTCTTGCAAGTGTGGAATATTGCTGATTTGTATGGGCGCGTTGCTAAGTAAGGAGGCTGCCAAAATAGGCAGAGCAGCATTTTTTGCACCAGAAATTTTGATTTCACCATTGAGTGGATTTTGGCCTTGGATAATTAATTTTTCCACGATTAGCTTGCTCCTTTTTCAGAATCTTCGATTTTTTGCCATTCTTCAGGCGTTAATGTTTTCATGGAAAGTGCATGCAAACTGCCATCTAGCAATTGTTTGCGCACGGTGTCATTAACAAGCTGTTGTCTTTGTACGCGTGATTTGCCAGCAAATTGGGAGCTGACAATAAGAGCGGTAAAGTGCGCACCGTCACCTTCCACGTAAACATCCGCGTCTTTTAGGCCAAGTTCTATCAGTTGTTGAACATGTTCTGGTTGCATATAGATCTGTCAATTAAAGAATAAAGGTGCCATTTTTTACATATTTCCCTATGATTTGCAATCAGATTATAATAACCGCCCAATAAGGCTACTTAATGATAATCACTACTTCAATTTTAACTATAGAAAATGGCTTGTTGAAACCCGTATTGTATCAGGCTTCGCCTCACTGCGATGAGCGTCCGGCGAATATGCCAATAGATATGATAGTGGTCCATAACATTAGTTTGCCGCCTAGAGAATTTGGTGGTTGCGCCATCGAAGAATTCTTTTGTGGAAAATTGGATATGGACAGCCATCCCTATTACGCATCGATTGCAAGCCTTAGGGTGTCAGCACATTTGTTGATTAAGCGAGACGGTGAAATCGTACAATTTGTGCCTTTTACTAAACGTGCATGGCATGCAGGAGAATCTTCATTTCAAGGCAAGATCCGCTGTAATGATTTTTCTATTGGGATAGAATTGGAAGGCACTGATCACATCCCTTATGAACTTTGGCAATATGAGAAGCTAAGCGAGGTAGTGAGTTTGCTAATGCAAACATACCCAGCCATTACGAAAGAGAGAATTGTTGGTCATGTTGATATAGCGCCCGGACGTAAAACAGATCCAGGCCCAGTATTTGATTGGGCATATTTAAAAGGAAAAATAGAATGACGTTTATTGTGACATTAATTGGACTGCTGATTGAGCGTTTTTTTGATTGGAGCCACTTAAGAAAATGGTCTTGGTTTAAGAGTTTACAGGATGCTATTTCAAAGCGATTTCCAGGCAAATCAGCGTATATCACATTGGCTCTTACCGTCATTCCTTTGGTGTTAATTATTGCGCTAATAGAATCTGCATTATCTGGGCTTTTATTCGGATTTATTAAATTTTTATTTAAACTTTTCGTTTTCTTATATTGTTTAGGTCCCAAAAACTTATGGGCAGATTCATTTGCCTGCATTAATGCAATCGTTCAAGGCGATAAAGAATTTGCGATGAGCAAATTAAAATCTGCGTTCAATATTTCTGATATCAATCAGGCGCAATCACTGCATCAATATCTTCTTAACAGTATTTTTATTGAAGCGAACCGTCGGGTTTTTGCGGTGTTATTTTGGTTCGTTATAGCAGGCCCTGTGGGTGCAGTGTTTTATCGTGCAATTGTTTTATCGGCAAATGATGGTCAAGGACAAGATCCAACATCGGGTATTGCGCTATCAGCACGTAAAATTGAATCAATATTAGATTGGATACCTGTGCGCCTCTTTACTTTCCTGTTTGCATTGGGCGGACATTTCATGCAAGTGCTATCTGTGTGGCGTAAACAAGCTGTACTCGGTTTATCAAGCAATGAAACCTTGTTAACTGAATGTGGAGTTGCTGCTTTACACATTGATGAAAATAAACTTCCGGAAGATGGTTTGGCTGAGCGCCAAGCTATTAGTTTGCTCGATCGTTCTTTTGTTATATCACTCGTCATAATCGCTATTATTTCGCTGTTATGGTGAGATTTATTTCAAGGCTGGTATCCATACTTTTCTCAATAGTTTTCTGGATGCCAGCTTTCGCTGACACGATGTATGTTAGTGAGGTAGCTGATGATACGGGTACGCAAATAAAACTAGCACAACCAGCAAAACGTATTGTTAGTCTTGCGCCTGATATTACGGAAATTCTTTTTGCCATCGGAGCAGGCCCGCATATCGTTGGTGTGATTAAAGGAAGTGATTCGCCAGTAGCAGCAAGAAATATTACAAAAGTCGGTGATTACAGCGGAATCGATGTAGAAAAAATAATTGAATTGCATCCTGATTTAATTATCACATGGGGCCTTACTTTTTCACGTCAACTTTCCATTTTCAAAGAATTACACATTCCTGTTTATACAACTGAACCGCATCAATTGGAGGACATTCCCAAAACCATGCAGTCATTAGGTGAGTTGACTGGACTTAAAAGTGAGGCAAACAAGGTTGTGAATAATTTCAAAAAATATCTTGTGCAATTAAGACAGCGGTATCAATCAGAAAAGCCCATTAAAGTTTTTTACCAAATTGGCGGTTATGGACTCATGACTATTAATAAGGATAGTTGGATTAATCAAATAATTACACTTTGCGGTGGCCAGAATGTTTTTGTAAATGCAAAAACGATTGCGCCTGAAGTTAATTGGGAAGCAATTGTTGCTGCCAACCCGGATGTAGTGATTGCGAGTTCAGAAATATCTACATGGAAAAACGCCTGGCAGAAATGGCCTGAGATTGCCGCTGTAAGACAGCAATATTTATTCACTATTAATCCTGATTTAATCGAGCGTGCAGGCCCACGGATTTTAGAGGGCGCGACTCAAATGTGTGAGTATCTGGAAAGGGGGCGCGGGAAAACTGTTTTATATCCATTCAGACCGCAGCTTAATTGATACGGTGGTAATATCTTGACCCTGATGACATCTTTCCCCTAATCACTTAGAATTCAGCCAAAAATAGAAACTTAAAAAATATAAACAACTTACATAACCCATAAGTCTTAAGGCCCCGCTGATACGGAAACATGGGGTACAATAACTATAAATATTGGCTAACCGTCAAGCTTTGGTTTTGTCTACATTCGAGTTAAACTTGCCTCAAAATTAAACCAACCAGAAACAAATATAGAAACAGGAAATGTGTGATGGCAAAAACGTGGAGTGATAACGATCCTATCGAAACACAAGAGTGGCTGGATGCACTTGCTTCTCTTATTAAGCAGGAAGGCAAAGAGCGTGCTGAATTTATATTGCAATCTTTATTAGCTGCGGCTGAGAAAAAAGGCGTCAAAAGCAGTCTTAAAGAACTTATCACACCTTACGTCAATACTATTTCACCGGAAAATCAACCTGCTTATCCAGGCGATCTCTCCATGGAGATCACTATAGAAGGTATTATTCGCTGGAATGCAATTGCAATGGTATTAAAAGCTAAAGAAGAAGCTGGGGGTGTAGGCGGTCATTTATCTTCTTTCGCATCTATCGCAAGCTTATATGAAGTGGGTCTCAATCATTTTTTCCGTGGCCAAACCAAAGATAACCTTGGCGATCTCGTTTATTTTCAGGGACATTCTTCTGAAGGCAATTATGCCCGTGCTTATTTAGAAGGCCGTTTGGATGAAAAACATATCACCAATTTTCGTCAAGAAGTTGGCGGAGAAGGTGTTTCTTCTTATCCACATCCCTGGTTAATGCCGGACTTTTGGCAATTTGCAACCGTGTCATTGGGTCTTGGCGCACTACAAGGTATTTATCAAGCACGTTTCTTAAAATATTTGGACAACCGTGGTTTGTTAGCATCAGGAGATCGCAAAGTTTGGATATATTGTGGTGATGGTGAAATGGATGAGCCAGAATCTATTGCGGGACTCACACTGGCTGCACGCGAAAAATTAGATAACCTTATCTTTGTTATCAATTGTAATTTGCAACGCTTAGATGGTCTTGTTCGCAGCAATTATAAAATTGTGCAAGAGCTTGAAGGGCTTTTCCGTGGTGCTGGTTGGAATGTCATTAAAGTATTGTGGGACAGTCGTTGGGACAAGTTATTTGCAAAAGATAAAAAAGGTGTGTTGGCAAAACGTTTAACCGAATGTCTCGATGGTGATTTGCAAAGGGCTTATGTGCGTGGCGGTGCTTATACGCGTGAATTTTTATTCAATACAGCTGAATTAAAAGCATTAGTCGCTGATATGTCTGATGATGAATTAAAAGAATTAAATCGCGGTGCCCATGACCAAGTAAAAATTTATGCTGCATATAAAGCTGCGATTGAACATAAAGATCAACCAACGGTCATCTTGACACAAGGCGTGAAAGGTTATGCATTAGGCACGGCAAATGCCGAAGGAAGAAACGTTGCACACAATCATTTGGATATGACTAAAGAAGAATTGATCGCTTTTCGTGAGCGTTTTAAATTGCCATTAACTGATCAAGAACTATTTAGTTTCAAATTTTATAAACCGAAAAAAGATTCGGAAGAATTAGCCTATTTAAAAGCCCAACGAGAAAAATTAGGCGGTTTTGTTCCATCACGCCAACCACAATCACAAAAACTCAATGTGCCTGAATTATCTGCATTTGATGCATTGTTACAAGGTTCTGCTGATAGGACCATGTCAACGACGATGGCATTGGGCAGAATTTTAAACGTCTTATTAAAAGACAAAGAAATTGGCAAACGTATCACGCCTATCTTTTCTGATGAAGTACGTACGTTTGGTTTAGAAACATTATTCCGCCAAGTTGGAATTTATTCGCCTGTTGGTCAGTTATATACGCCAGAAGATAAAGAGCAATTTCTTTATTACCATGAAACCAAAGATGGACAAGTATTGGAAGAAGGGATTACAGAAGCAGGTTGCATGTGTTCTTGGATAGCAGCAGCAACTTCCTATTCCACTAATCAATTTCCAATGATTCCATTCTTTACTTATTACTCGATGTTTGGTTTTCAACGTGTAGGTGATTTGATTTGGGCAGCAAGCGATATGCGTGCTCGCGGATTTTTAATCGGCGCAACGGCTGGACGCACTACATTAGAAGGTGAAGGTTTGCAGCACCAAGATGGTAATAGTTTATTGACAGCTTCTACCTTCCCAAGTTGTCGTGCATATGATCCTGCATTTGGCTATGAAATGGCTGTGATTATTCACCAAGGTTTAAAAGACATGGTGACAGATGAAAAAGATCTCATTTACTACATCATGGCTATGAATGAAAAATACGCTCAACCTGCCATGCCAAAGGGCGCTGAAGAAGGCATCATCAAAGGGATGTACTTATTTAGCGAAGGAAATAAAGGCAAGCATAACGTTCAACTCTTAGGTAGCGGTGCTATCTTAAATGAAGTGATTGCGGCAGCCGATTTATTGCAAAAAGATTTTAATATCGCAGCGGATGTTTGGAGTGTCACTAGTTATTCTGAACTGCGTCGTGATGGATCTGACAATGAACGTCAACATATGCTGGCACCTGAGAAAGAGCGTCCGTTAACGTATGTTGAGCAATGCCTAAAAAATAGAAAAGGCCCTGTTATTGCTTCCAGTGATTATGTTCGTGCTTATGCAGATATCATCCGTCCTTATATTAATAGAACTTATGTCACATTAGGCACTGATGGATATGGACGTAGTGATACAAGAGAGAGGTTACGTCGTTTCTTTGAAGTTGATCGCTATTATATTGTGATTGCTGCATTATATGCGTTGGTAAAAGATGGAGAAATTCCAGCATCTGACGTAACAAAAGCGATGAAGAAATACGGAATTGATCCAAAAAAACCAAATCCGGTCACAGTATAAAAAGGAGGATTCAAGTTGGCGATCAAAGAAATCGTTACTCCCGATTTAGGTGGAGCTCAAGACGTAACTGTCATAGAAGTGCTAGTTAAACCTGGTGACACTATACAAAAAGATGCATCTATTGTGACGTTGGAATCTGATAAGGCTACGCTTGATGTGCCTGCTGAAGATGCGGGTATTGTCAAAGAAATAAAAATCAAAGTAGGCGATAAAGTTTCTACTGGTTCTGTGCTTTTAACATTAGAAGCTGCTGGTGAAGCTAAAGATGAATCTGCGAAGAAAAAAGTAGAGCCAGTTAAGCAACCAGAAAAAGCAGCAGAAAAAGCTGCACCAAAGCAAGAACCGATAAAAGAAACTCAACCAGAACAACCTGTGTTGACTGGGACATTGCAATCAACGAGTGATATTCATGCAGGTCCTGGGGTTAGACGTTTTGCGCGCGAATTAGGTGTTAACCTTGCCATGATATCAGGCAGCGGCCCTAAGCAACGTATTATGAAAGAAGACGTGCAAACATTTGTGAAAACTCAATTAACACAAGTACAGCCAAGCAGCGGTGGTTTATCATTACCTGCATTGCCACAAATTGATTTTTCTAAGTTTGGAGTAACAGAACAACAAGTTTTATCACGCATCAAAAAAATATCCGGTAAAAATTTACAGCGTAATTGGATGATGATTCCACATGTCACACAATTTGGTGAAGCGGACATTACAACGTTAGAAGAGTTTCGTCAGTCGCAAAAAGCTGAATTAGAAAAACAGAAAATTAAATTAACTCCATTAGTTTTTATCATGAAAGCAGTCATTGCATCGCTAAAAGCATTTCCGCATTTTAATGCATCGCTTGACCCGAGTGGTGAAACACTTATTTTGAAAAAATATTTTAACTTGGGGGTGGCGGTCGATACACCTGATGGATTAGTTGTACCTGTGATTCGTGATGTAGATAAAAAAGGATTAACAGAATTAGCTAAAGAATTAGCGCAAGTTAGTGAGAAGGCGCGGAATAAACAACTGGCCCCGGGCGATATGCAAGGCGGCTGCTTCTCTATTTCGAGTTTAGGTGGTATAGGCGGTACAGCATTTACACCGATTATCAACTATCCCGAAGTCGCCATTCTGGGTGTGTCCAAAACATCGTATAAACCCGTGTATCAAGATGGTGAATTTGTACCGCGTTTAATGTTGCCACTATCACTTTCATATGATCATCGCGTGATTGATGGTGCTGAGGGCGCACGTTTTATTATGCATTTAAGTAATATGTTGTCAGATATTAGAAATTTATTATTGTAGTTATATAGGCAAATTGTAAAAGGACGTTCCTCCCTTTGAGGGGGAAAACTATCGATCAAATGTTTTAATGAGAGAAAGAAAATGAGTATACAAGCAGAAGTAGTTGTATTAGGTAGTGGTCCTGGTGGATATACAGCAGCATTTCGTGCTGCCGATTTAGGAAAAAAAGTTGTATTAATCGAACGCTATGACACACTCGGCGGTGTTTGCTTAAATGTAGGATGTATTCCATCTAAAGCTTTATTACACGCTGCAAAAGTAATTGATGAAGCGCAAGGAATGTCAGAACACGGCGTGCAATTTGGCAAAGCGAAAATTGATAATAAAAAATTATTAGAATGGAAACAAAGCGTCGTTGGTAAATTAACTGGAGGCCTTAAAATGCTAGCTAAACAACGTAAGGTTGAAGTTTTGTATGGTGTTGGCAAATTTATTTCCGATAAAGAAATTGAAGTCACCACTAAAGATGGCAAACAAGTTGTGCAATTTGAAAATGCAATTATTGCTGCAGGTTCACGCCCAGTAAAATTACCATTTTTGCCTGATGATCCGCGTATTATCGATTCAACTGGTGCATTAGAATTAGCAGATATATCTGGAAAAATGTTAGTAATAGGCGGTGGTATTATCGGTCTTGAAATGGCAACCGTTTACCATGCATTAGGAACAGAAGTTACTGTTGTTGAATTGATGGATCAAATTATTCCTGGTGCTGATAATGATGTCGTTGCTCCGCTTTATAAACGTATCAAAGCACGCTACAAAAATATTTATCTCAAAACCAAAGTAACAAAAGTAGAAGCAAAGAAAGATGGTTTATATGTGACATTCGAAGGTGAAGGCGCGCCATCTGGACCGCAAAAGTTTGATCGCATTCTTTCTGCAGTTGGCAGACGTCCAAATGCAGATTCAATTGGTTTAGAAAATACGCGTGTTAAAGTCAACGAACGTGGATTCATTGAAACTGATAAACAAATGCGTACCAGCGTCCCAAATATTTTTGCCATTGGCGATATTGTTGGTAATCCTATGCTTGCTCATAAAGCCATGCCAGAAGCTCGCGTTGCAGCAGAAGTCATTGCGGGTCTTAAACATTATTTTGATCCAAAATGCATTGCAAGTGTTGCTTATACCGATCCTGAAATTGCATGGGTTGGCGTGACCGAAAATGAAGCGAAAGCAAAAGGCATTAAATATGGCAAAGGTGTATTTCCTTGGGCAGCAAGCGGGCGTTCTCTTAGTCTTGGTAGAAGTGAAGGTATAACCAAGTTGCTGATTGATGAATCAAATCACCGGGTCATTGGTGCTGGGATTGTGGGCCCTAATGCAGGTGAATTAATTGCAGAAGTGGCATTGGCAATAGAAATGGGTAGTGATGTTGAAGATATCGCATTGACTATACATCCGCATCCAACATTATCAGAAACGATTGCGCTTGCTGCTGAAGTATTTGAAGGCACTATCACTGATCTTTATCTTCCAAAAAAGAAGACGGAAAAAACTGAGGTTTAATGCTCTCTGCATTCTCTCCTCTTTGCGGAGGAGAGAGTTGCAATAACGTCCAAGAAGCCGCAAAAAATATTTTCCAAAACTACTTGTAAAATCCCGCATCTACCTCACATATTAACCAACCAACCAAAGATTGGCTTATAACAATTTACTAACGATGAGGGTGTCCAGATGAAAAAATTCTTATTAGCAATTTTATCCACCGCCGTTTTAGCAACGACAGCTTCTTTTGCTAGTGATGGTTATTTCTTAGTTCGTGCACAACCTAATTCACCAGTCGACGATAGCGCTATGTATATAAGCATAGATGGGCAAATCATGGCTGGAGCGAGCTTAAAAGGCGGCGGCGATATCATCATTAGCAATGAAAATATTCGTCGAAATAGTTGGGACGGTAAACCATTTACTATTACATTTAATAGTCAGTGGAGTACGCATAATTTAAATAATCCTGGCCCTGTTATTTGTACAATTCCACAAGTAGGCAAAATAATTGGAAATGCAACTTATGTTGCGCAGCTGAATGATCTTGGTAATGGAAAATATACTTGTACGTTAGGATTGCAGAGCTAACTTGATTTAGCCACGTTAGCCATATGTGTGGAGTGACCCCTTAAATAAGGACACGGTATCCGGTATATAAAGCCACCTCTTCAGTTTGAAAAAGTGGCTTGATATACCGGATACCGTGTCCGTATTTAAGGGGTCACTCCACACGGCGGCTAGCATTTATTCAACAACGCCCAACAAGTGCGGGGTTGTGCATGTCTCGCGAGTAAATGAGTAGTATAGAAATCTATAAAATAATTTATTTAAAACCCAGCTATTTTTTTTGTCGCTCATGGTCCCACAAAATTTCCGCTTGATGTTCATCACGCGCAAGAATACGTGAGGCAACAAAAAGCGTATCTGAAAGACGGTTTAAGTAACGCAATATTTGTGGATTATTAAGAGGTACTTGTCTGTGTAAGCGCACAATGCAGCGTTCAGCGCGTCTACAAACTGTACGAGCAACATGACAAAAAGCGCAAGCAGGGTTTCCGCGTGGTAACACAAATTCAGTCAAAGGCGGTAATGTGTTGTTCCATTCATCTAGCCATTTTTCCAACTCTGTTACATGTGCCTCCGTGATCACAATATGTTGCGGTAAATGCAATTCACCGCCTAGATCGAACAAATGATGTTGAGTTTGTGTTAAACGCTCTTCTATGCTTTTATTTTTTATAGGT
This sequence comes from Gammaproteobacteria bacterium, assembly GCA_027356065.1. Lineage (GTDB taxonomy): Bacteria > Pseudomonadota > Gammaproteobacteria > DSM-16500 > DSM-16500 > Aquicella. The sequence continues at coordinate 15,233 of DAIEGU010000166.1, read as the reverse complement.
TGAGAAATGACAACACCGATAAAAGAATTTAATTCATCTACCGTACCTAATGCCTCTACCAAAAGATCATCTTTAGAGATACGATTATCACCTAAAGTGGTATAACCCTCATCGCCTTTGCGAGTGTAGATTTTTGTTAAGCGCATGCAATGCACATCCTAAAAATAATTTTGAGCGTAGGTGATGATATATGGGCTGATTGAATAAAGCGAGCTATGCTATTAGGCCCTGTTATGGAACGTTGTTCGGCGTAAGGTTTTTTTGTAGATCATAAATTTTGTTAGCAAGTAAATTCGCTCCTGCTGCGCCACGACTCCAGCCAACAATATTTATTCGTGTAATAGGTAATATCAGTCTTAAGTTTCGATTAGCAATTAATGCTTTTTTATAAAAGACATTTATAATATTCATTCGATTAAAAAGACCAACAATTCAATACCTTGAGTTGAAATGTAAAAACTAATTGTGAAACATTATGTTACGATCACTTTTTAGATCTGATATGGCAGAAATTCTTGAGCTTGAGGAGGCAATGCATGTTGCTCCTTGGACTAAGGAAACGTTTGAAGTTTGTTTTCGCTCTGGATATATAGGCTGGGTCCTTGAGGCAAATAACAGAATTATTGCCTTTATTATTATTTCTTTGCAGCGTGAAGAATGTCATGTCCTTAATTTGGTAGTTGCTAGGCAATATCAAGGTAAAGGACATGGGCGCAAGCTTTTGGAGCATGCGCTTCAATATGCAAAACATCATGGCATAGGTATTGCTTACCTTGAAGTGAGACGTTCAAATACACGTGCTATTTCACTATATCGCAACCTGCATTTTTCTATGGTAGGCGAGCGCAAAAATTATTATCCCATTGTGGGTGGAACGGAAGACGCGTTAATTTTTGCTAAAAGTTTAGTTGATGAATTTCCGTAGGTTCTTAATATAAAAGTTGTTACAGGGTCTGTTTATAATTAAAATACGCTGCGAAATGAGTCACATCGGAAAAAATCATGATTGAAATTACATCTATGCGAAATTACCTCAGAGAACTGCAAAGCAGGTTAGACAGTATCTGGGGGTATCTTTGAAATCGATCAAAAGATCGAACGTTTAAACACAATCAAAAAAGAATTAGAAGACCCTGCTATTTGGACACAACCGGAAAAAACTCAATCTCTAGGCAAAGAACGCGCTCAAATTGAAGACACTGTGAAGATGATGGAAGCATTAGCACAGTACTTGCGTGATACTGAAGAATTGTATGAATTAGCTGCTGCTGAAAATGATACAGATACACTACAAGCCATTAATACAGATGTTGAAAAACTCACTAAACAACTAGAACAATTAGAATTTCGCCGTATGTTTTCGGGCGAAATGGATGCAAATGCTGCGTATATGGATATTCAATCGGGTTCGGGTGGTACAGAAGCCCAAGATTGGGCGAATATGTTGCTGCGTATGTATTTACGCTGGGGCGAACGCCATGGTTTTAAAACCGAAATGATTGAAGTCTCTCCAGGTGAAGTAGCGGGTATTAAAAGTGCTACGATCAGGTTCGAAGGTGCTTACGCTTACGGCTGGCTACGTACTGAAAGCGGTGTGCACAGGTTAGTACGAAAATCACCGTTTGATTCGAACAATAAACGCCATACTTCATTTGCCTCCGTGTTTATTGCGCCTGAAATTGATGACAATATTGCAATTGAAATTAATCCAGCCGATTTACGCACTGATACATATAGAGCAAGCGGTGCAGGTGGGCAACATGTTAATAGGACCGATTCTGCTGTTCGTATCACGCATATTCCTACGAATATTGTTGTGCAATGTCAATCGGACCGCTCGCAGCATAAAAATCGTGCTCAATGTATGAAGCAGTTGCGTGCTAAGTTGTATGAATTTGAAATGCAGAAGCAAAATGCAAAACAAGAAGCGCTGGAAGCTAACAAGAAAGATATTACCTGGGGAAGTCAAATTCGCTCTTACGTACTTGATATGTCGCGCATCAAAGATTTGCGCACGGGTGTTGAAGTAGGTAATACACAAGCTGTATTAGATGGCGATTTAGACAAATTTATCGAAGCAAGTTTATTAAGTGGATTGTAATGATGACAGACCAACAAAATGAAAATAAAGAAAATGAATTAGTCGATACACATGATCTGATTGAACATCGTCGCAGCAAGTTAACTGAGTGGCGTACTCAAGGCAATCCATTTCCAGTCGATTTTCGCCGTAATGCGCTTGCAGCTAACTTAATCGCACAATATAACGGCAAGACAGAGCCTGAACTGGAAGCAACACCTGTTGCAGTCAACGTTGCTGGCCGCATTATGACACGCAGGTTAATGGGTAAAGCGAGCTTTACACATATTTTAGATATGTCTGGCCGTATTCAACTTTATATTAAGCAAGACGATGTGACACCTGAAGTGTATGAAGAATTTAAACAATGGGATTTAGGCGATATTATCGGTGTAGAAGGTTATTTATTTAAAACGAAAACCGGTGAATTGTCAGTCAAGGTAAAAAAACTGCGATTATTAACCAAGGCTATTCGTCCATTGCCAGATAAATTTCATGGATTAACAGATCAAGAAACGCGTTATCGTCAACGCTATCTAGATTTAATTGCAAACGAAGAAACACGAAATACATTTCTTGTACGTTCAAAAATAATTGATTCCATCCGGCAATTTTTAAAAGAACGAGATTTTCTCGAAGTAGAAACACCCATGATGCAAGTGTTAGCAGGAGGTGCGACTGCAACACCGTTTGTCACTCATCATCATGCATTAAATATGCCACTTTATTTACGCATCGCGCCTGAACTTTATTTAAAGCGATTAGTGGTAGGTGGTTTTGAACGTGTATTTGAAATTAATCGCAGCTTTCGTAATGAAGGTGTTTCAACGCGGCATAATCCAGAATTTACTATGTTGGAATTTTATCAAGCCTATGCAGATTATTATGATTTGATGGATTTGACCGAAGAAATGCTGAGGAAAATTGCACGAGATGTTTTGCAATCTGAAAAATTTTCTTATCAAGGTTTAGAAATTGATTTTGCTCAACCATTTGAACGAACCACAATGATAAACGCTATTCTTAAATATAATCCGTCTTTAAAACTTGATGATCTTTCTTCACTTGATTCAGCAAAAGCAACTGCAAAAAAATTAGAAATTCCCGTACAAGAAAGTGATGGTTTAGGTAAAATTCAACTTGAGATTTTTGAGAAAACCGTTGAGCATGAATTAAAACAGCCTACTTTTATTATTGAATATCCTGCAGAAGTTTCTCCGCTCGCACGTAAAAATAATAGTAATCCATTTGTGACAGATAGATTTGAATTATTTGTTGCAGGTCGTGAAATTGGAAATGCATTTAACGAGTTGAATGATCCTGAAGACCAAGCAGAACGTTTTCATAAACAAATGGAAGATAAAGCAGCAGGCGATAAAGAAGCGATGCCTTATGATGCTGATTACATCACTGCGCTTGAACATGGATTGCCGCCGACAGCAGGTGAAGGTATTGGTATTGATCGATTAGTGATGCTTCTTACTGATTCACCTTCTATACGCGATGTTATTTTGTTTCCACATATGCGTCCGAGAGAGTAATAAATTCTATCATTACCATCTTACACATTGTCATCCCGCGCAGTTTTTAGCGCGGGACCAAGCGCCTTAAAAAACTTTACTAGGCAATAATGATTCAAAGACACTGGGTCCCGCGCTAAAAACTACGTGGGATGACGGAGATGTTAAGACGCATGCTCACTGGCACGACACTATGCAATCCAACAAAGCTTTCACACTAATAGAAATACTAATCACATTATCCATAACATTTATTTTATTATTCATTTCAATTTCATCATTCAAGCATCTTTATTTGCAAACCAGTGATGATGTGGTTCGTAATCAATTAATTCACGCTATTCAATTTGCAAAAAATGAATCACGTGTTCGTTATCAATCAATTGGATTATGTAAAAGTGAAAATTATTTGAATTGCTCGGGTAATTGGGAGGACGGGCAAATTGTTTTTCTAGATAAACATAATGATGGCAAAATACATAATACGAATGACATTTTATTAAAAATAGACATGCCATTAAAACATGGAAAATTATATTGGCGAGAATTTCCAGTTTATCGCGATTATGTAGTTTTTTCGCCTGCTAGTTTGTTGCAAAGTGATAATGGAACATTTTGGTATTGCAATACTAAATCATTACTTGTTTGGGCAATTGTGCTGAATAAATCAGGTAATTTGCGTATTGCATATCCCGATAAAAATGGTGTGATAAAAGATGGCGAAGATAAACCATTAAAATGTAAGCGAGATTAGCGCATGTAGTGAAATAATTTTGAGTTTCCGCTAAAACCATCTTCTATGCTAGTATATCGAAAAAATTGTCATCAAAAAAATCGAAGAGGAGTGGAGAATGGATCCACGTTTTAATTTTGAAAATACAAATCAATTCTTACCTATTGAAAGTAACGTATCATTATATAATTTGGATTTTGAAAATTCTAAATTATATTTTTATTTTAACGATTCTTTAACTGAGAACCACTTAAGCCAAATATATACATACTTTACAGATGATTACGAAAAAATATTTTCATCCGCATTGAATTACATCACTGGTCAAGCAGAACTATGGAGTGCTTTTAATTGTATAGTCGTCAATGTAAACGTCGAAAATTCCATTACTGGAGACGAATTATATACAATGATATGTGCTGATATTAATAATTATTTATCAATATATCATATACAAAATGTACAAGAAGCTTATTCAGAAATAAATGAAACCACTACAACTGCGTACGAAACCCCTAAAGTTGTTATACATGCTCCCACTAATAATATTGAAAGTGATGTTCCTGAAGGTGTGGAAGTAAATAATAATTCTGAAATTATTATATTAGAACTTAATGGGGAAAATATAAAAAAAGAGGTTAGTGAATGGGAGAAAAAAATCAGCACAACAGAAATTAGAGATCTTAAACCTGGTAATCCGTTTGATCCAAAAGAGAAGTGCTTTGTTGAACAAGGTGATCTTATAGATATGATTAAACGAGTTAGTTACCATAAAAACCAAAATAAAAACAAAAGTTTTTTTAAGATTGAATTTAACGATAAGATGGCGGGAGAGGACATATATAGAATAGGAGATAAATTAAAAAAACCGGGCAAGGACAATAAACTTTTTAAAAGAATATTTAGTGAAGATGTTTATAAACAGTTCACAGGACATACACAAAATTCTAGCGCCCATCATTATATCAGGCTGTTGGTATGTCTGGATGAAAAAATGAAGACTGATCAAATACAACAGTTATTTGCACGTATATTAACTGAGATTGGTAAGTATGATGTTGAGCTAAGAAAGTTTAAAACCGACGTTGCTTTACGTAAAAGTAAAAAAAAACCTACTCTTATGCAAACAGTAGTCGAATCTCCAATACATCCACCTATGATGTTGATGCCTCCGTTTGTATTCTTTCCTCCTGTGAAAAAAATGCAACAGCAATATGATCCTGCTTTTTTAGCAGATTTCAGAAATCAATTTTCTAACTCTATTGGATTTTTTCAACCTATTAATTCTCTACCACCAACAACAAATAAGAAGGCTAGAGTAGAAAAAAATAATTCGGACAATAAGCCAACAACTGCACCTAAGTCTGATACTCATCCAATTGATCTAGATAATTTATTAGAAGAAGAAAGAAAAAAACGACCAAAATGATAGTCCATGTAATGAAAATATAAAATCAAATCATTTAAATCTTGATTTGTTAATGATTGTTCATTCGTTCCACTCATGCGATCATTTTTTTAAGCCATACTGATTGCGGATCACGAATAAATTAAGCATGCATAACAATAATAAAAATAAGATGGATTGTTTCATTGGCTGCTATTTTTCTCGTTTAACGCAGATGTTATTACCACCAACTTCTTCTTTTATCTATAAAAAATAAATATATTTTTAGTTTCACCTAATTAATTGAAAGGTAAATGTTTTTGTTTTATCTGTCTTAAAAATTATTTTTGTTTTTCATACTATAATAATAAATATCACAAATAATAAATATTAAGAATCTAATAAAAAAACAATGAGGTGGGCCATGAATGTACGTAAAGAAACCATCGAGGAAATTAATAAATTATTGGAATTAGCGAGGAAGTTGAAGGACGCGAATGAATTAAAGAAAACTGAAAACAGTGAACAGATTCGTAGGTTTGGACAAAGCGCAGCAACGCTAATTGCTCAGGGAAATATGTATGCAGACCAAACCCGTGCTTATGACAAAGCTATAGAATTATTGGCTCAAATGAAATATCAGTCTTCAGAGGTTGTTCTTGGTCTGGATAAAGCAAAAAATGCTCAAGAAATATTAAATATTCAAGAAAGGACTCTTAAGGAACTGGAGCCTTTATTAAATACAGGCCACGATAATCAGACTCTATATCAATTTTTATCTGCAGAATTAAGGCTCCCTACTTTAGATCAAATAAAAAGAAGAATGAATAGTTTGAACGTTGAGGAAAAAGGACAGCGAGATAAAGACCGTATTGAGTTGAGTAAAGACTTTAATACGTTTATCAGTTACATCGACTCCCAAATTTTTAATGGGAATAGGTCTAGATTTACACTCGATAAGAAAGCTAACAATGAAATTCAGGGCGGCGCATGGCATGAAGGTGGTAAGTATAGTCCTCGAACTGAAAAAGAATTAGCTAAACAAAAATTAAAACAGATAATTGATAAATATGAGCAGATGTTGATGAATCCCACGGCAGGAAATCGTTCAGCTGCCGAGACACGCGCAGATATTATAAGAGATGTTTTGGAGGCTGTAACAAAGCTTCAGGAGGATGCTAATGTGAAACATGTAGAACAGCAGTATTTTAGTTTTTTTAATAAGAGTAAAGTTGATTTAAAATCAAAAGCTATCATAAACATATTAAATCAATGCAAAACTAATAAAGATCTGAAATTTGCAGATGCAATTGCGCAGGCACCTGAAGAGAAACAAAAAATAAGTATCAAATTTAAATTGTAATAAATAGCTATCATTAATGCATAAAAAACTTACCAACATTTGCTTATCGCATTATCGCCGGTAATTTTTTTATCGCCGTTCGAATATAAAAGAAGTTGGCCGCACGTATCTTCTGCTTGTTTGCCAATGGGATTGGCAGTTAATACATAATCATTATCACTGGCTTTCGTTATGTTTAATTTGTAATTTCCTCTTGCTACAACATCTGGGAAATTTAAGACGGCTAAGCTTGCATTTTGATAACTATTATTTTCGACATGATATTTTTCCATCGCGATGGCGAGTTTTGTTAATTGAGTTTCTGCTTCTAATCTTTTTGCGCGCACTAAATGATGGAGATAACTTGGCAACGCAATTGCAGCAAGTATGCTGATAATGGCAAGTGCAATCATTATTTCAATTAGATGAAAGCCTTTGGTTTTTTGTTTTTTCATTTTTAACTCTCGTGTCATGTCGCCTGTATAGGCTAAGTTATTACGCAGCAGTTAGTAATTTTCTACTAGCATAATAAGCAGCACCCATGAAGGCATGTTCTTCGCCAGCTAATACGCTTAAAGGAAATTGTTGACGTAATGCTAAATAAGCAGGTGATGATTCAATACCAAGTTGAAATTCTTTTTGCGCAAATGTTTCCATATGATTGAGTACGACACCACCAGTGATCCAAAGACCACCATCAGGCATAAATGATAATTGTACGGTCCCGACTAATAATCCTAAATACCAGGCGAAGGTAGCAAGCGTGTCATTTGCTTTGCCATCACGCACAAGTAAGCCAATTTCTTCGGCTGTTTTATCTTTTGCGTTGCTGTCAAAGAAAGCATGAATGCGCGCCATGCCTTGATTGGCGAGGATCTTTTCAAAAGTGAGCGGCGCATCGTCTGCTAATAGGTGCTCACTACGTAGAAATTTTAATAATTCTCGATGACGTTGAATGTATATTGAATCAGCAGAAGGCGGGGCTGTCACACCAATATGTCCCATTTCATTTGTCCCTAACCAAAAATCGCCATTCTGAAATAAAATACCATCTTTCATTCCAACACCAGTCCCTATGCCTAATGCAACACGTCTACCATGCGGATTGATTTCAGCCGTATTTAATCGAACAATATTTTGTTCTTGTTCAACGTATGAAGTGAATGTGGCACAAATAATAGGTGAGTAATCGTGGACAATCGCAAATGGTGGCCAGTTTTCTTTTGCGGCAAGTTCAGCAAATCCCATTGGATAAGGATAAGAAAGATCAGGATTACCTTTATCAAGCAGAAGATATTCCCCGTCATATTGGCCTGCCGCGCCAATACAAATTGCATCAACTGAGCCAAACGAAATGGCTAACATTTCTTCCAGGTGCGCTGCTAAATCATGAAGAGACTGGCATGATCGGACACGAATAGTAGCGGTCTTCTTGCACTGCAATTCTTTTGTGGACTGATTAAATGTAACAACAGCGGCTGCGCATTTGGTTGCGCCCAAATCCCATGTAACAATTGTCTTTATCATGTGAAAGCTATATGTCCCTACGCTTTTTTCAGGCTTGCTTCAGGAACAAGCACAGGCTGCCCGATCTCACGTACCGGCAAGCCTCGACGAATATTTGATTCGATTTGTTCAAGCGATACACCATTTGTTTCTGGTACTTTGTAATAACAATAAATGAAACCTAATATGCACATGACTGCATATAAAAGGAACGTACTGGAAGCACCCATTGCGTTCAGTAAGCTTAAAAATGTTGCAGATATCACGAAGTTCCAAAACCAACAGCTAAACACAGCAATACTCATCGCTGCGCCGCGAACATTTAATGGAAAAATTTCAGATACTAATAACCACAACATGGCACCTAAACTAAATGCAAATGAGATGACATAAACAAAAGTGCTAAATACCGCAACCCATCGTAGATAATAAGTGTGTATATCAACTTGAAAGGCAAGACTCAGTGATAACAAGCTTAAACACATACCAATGAGACCGGTTAATAACAACACGCGTCTACCGATTTTATCGAGATAATAAATGGCGAAAATAGTAGCTAACACGTTTACTACCCCTATGCCTATCGTAGCGAGAATTGAACTTGATGTATCTTCAAAACCAGCTAATTGGAAGATAGTAGGAGCGTAATAAATAATTGTGTTGATACCCGTGACTTGTTGTAAAAAGCCCAACGTGATTCCTAGTATTAATACAGGACGTATCCATTTGGCCAATACTTCAGACAATTTTGCTTTATGGAAGCTTTTTACTATTTCAGATAATTCTTCATCAACTTGATCTGATTTACGAAGATAACGTAAGGTGTTTTTCGCATCATTTAATCTGTTTTGTTTAACCAACCAACGTGGGCTTTCTGGTAAGAAAAACATACCAATGCCTAACATGATGGCAGGTACAATGCCGATGGCAAACATCAACCGCCATGAACCTTGGGTATTATGAAAAATATAATTGATGAAATAAGAACACATAATCCCTATGGTGATTGCGAGCTGGTTTAACGACACCAAGCCTCCACGCAATTTAAGCGGTGCTACTTCTGCTATATATAGTGGAGCAGTGTAAGAACCTATGCCGATGGCGACGCCAATGCAGATACGACCTATTAGGATGGTTTCAACATTGGGGGCAAGAGAAGCGATGAGTGTACCAACGGTAAACATAACTGAAATAATAAGAATAACTTTGCGACGACCATAAAAGTCAGTTAAACGTCCACTAGAAAGAGACCCTACCATCGCACCTAGCAGTACGCTGCTAACAATCAACTCCTTGATAATAGTAGTAACTGGAAATCCTTGCTCAATAAACAGTAGAGCTCCTGAAATGATTCCTGTATCAAAGCCAAATAACAATCCGGCTAGAGCAGCAATCATACACACGAGATAAACGGCCATTGGATCGCGTCCGGTAAAATTTAAAAGATCCTTAGTATATATGCGTTTATCATTTGATCAAGTTTTATCGCAATATTTCCTTAAATATTGATTTTAAAGGCAATTTTAGCTAAGCGTTTACCTAGTGCAAAACATAAGCGTTGTTCTTCGTCTGTAACTGGCTTTTTGCCATCTGTACCTGTGTGATGCGTCGCGCCATAAGGTGTGCCGCCACTTTGAGTCACATTTAAGTCAGGTTCAGTATAAGGAATACCTAATACAACAAATCCTAAGTGAAATAATGGAAGCATCATGCTGAGCAAAGTAGTTTCTTGACCGCCATGTAGGCTTGCCGTTGAACTAAATACGGCGGCGGGCTTATCAACTAAGCTACCTGATAACCAAAGACTGCTAGTTTGATCGAGAAAATATTTAAGTGGTGCTGCCATGTTACCAAAGCGGGTTGGGCTGCCTAATGCTAAGCCAGCACAATTTTTTAAATCTTCTAACGTAGCATAGGGTGCGCCGCTATCTGGTATTGGTGCTTCAGTTGCTTCTATGGTGGTTGATACGGGCGGTACAGTACGGACCCTTGCTTCAACTCCCATTGATTCTATGCCGCGGGCAATATGTTGCGCCATTTGTTTGACTGAACCATAACGACTGTAATAAAGAACCAAGATGTACATAATACTTATTTCCTATCGAATTTTTGAAAGAAGAAAATCCATGGTTTTATCTGGAAGAATTCTGCGTAAAAATGCGAGTAATTGTGCTGGAAAGCCAATAAAGTAATGAGCTTTAGGGCGTGGACTTTCAAGCGCATGAATTAATTTTTTTGCAACAGCGTAAGGCCCTTGCGCGATTTTTTTGTCGCGTTCTGTCGGGTTAAAATAAAATTCTTCTAGCTGCGCATAAACATGGTTATAAGCACTGTTATGATGATTAGCTAATGTTTGCTTATAAATAGTGAAAGCATTATTGCGAAGATTGCTGGTAATAGGGCCTGGATTAATAATTGAAACATGGATATTGGTTCCACGTAACTCTTGCCGTAATGTATTGCTGAAACCTTCCAGCGCAAATTTAGATGCATTGTATGCACCATAATAAGGCATAGCAACCACACCTAAAATGGAGCTATTTTGTACGATGCGACCATGGCCTTGTTTGCGCATAATGGGCAATACCAACCGAGTCAATTCCATTGCACCAAATACATTTGTTTCAAATTGCTCACGCATCATGTCTCGTGTGATATCTTCGACAGCGCCTGCTTGTAGAAAGCCTGCATTATTGAAAAGTGCGTCTAACGTTCCGCCTGTTTGTTGCAGCACTTCATTTAATGCATTTTGTATGGAATTGGAGTCATTAACATCCAACTGAATCTCATTTAATCCTTGTGCTTTTAACCTTTCTAAATCACCGGGTTTTCTGGCGGTAGCGAATACACGATATCCGCGTTCTTTTAAGATGGTGGCAGCACAAAGCCCTATTCCGCTAGAGCAGCCTGTAATTAAGATGGATTTCATAAAAACCTTAGAGACGCAATCTGAAGCAGTCATACTATTATTTTTTTTATCGTTTGCAAGCATTATTCTGCGGAAAATTTGCAGGAAAAAGCAAAGCATGAGATATTACTAGGCTAAAAAAATGATACAGCGTTGAGAACTAAAAACATGCCAATTTATGAATATCAATGCACTGCTTGTGGTCATAAGCACGAAGCATTACAAAAATTTTCTGATGAGCCATTAACACTTTGTCCTAATTGTCAGCAGGAAGCATTGACTAAACTTATTTCGGCAGCAGGGTTCCAGCTGAAAGGCTCAGGTTGGTATGCAACGGATTATCGTGACAAAGCTAAACCTGCAGCAACAAAGAAAGATGACAGTTCAGAAAGTGCTAGTAAAGATACACAAAAAGACGTTAAATCTACGGACTCTGGCTCAAGTAATACTGGCAATTCAACCTCAGGATAGAACATATGATAAGTTATCTTCGTACCAGTTTTATCACCGGATTGTTAGTCTGGTTACCCCTGTTGGTAACTATTTTTGTGATTAAGTTTCTTGTTGATTTGCTAAGCAAGTCATTATTGCTATTGCCACACCAATTTCAGCCGGATGTGTTGATTGGTTTTCATGTTCCTGGCATAGGCGTTATCATTACGCTGCTTGTGATTGTACTCACCGGCGTTATTGCAGCCAATTTTATTGGTAGACGCTTGGTTGAATTAGGCGATGCGTTAATGTCCCGTATTCCCGTGGTCAGAACGATTTATACCGGTGTTAAACAAGTAACGGATACGCTATTTGCTCCAAATGGGCAATCGTTTCGTAAAGTATTATTGGTCGAATATCCTTGTCGCGGTGTATGGAGTATCGCATTTCAAACAGGCGAACCTGGGAAGGAGATTGATAAGCATTTAGGTGGCGAAGCGATGGTAAGTTATTTTGTTCCAACAACGCCTAATCCTACATCAGGGTTTTTGATGATGGCGCCAAAAAGTCAGGTGATAGAAGTGGATATGAGTGTGGATCAAGCATTAAAATTCGTCATCTCATTAGGTGTGGTGCAACCTGTCGCGGTGCCTGCATCAACTATTAATAAAAAGAGTCAATAATATCTGAAAACTCGTTTCGCTAAATAAGGTACATATATATGCGTAGTCATTATTGCGGCCAAGTGACGGCCGATTTATTGGGTCAAGAAGTTAAATTAGTAGGCTGGGTGCACAGACGTCGTGATCATGGTGGCGTAATCTTTGTTGATTTACGTGATAGGGAAGGCATTGTGCAAGTCGTGGTTGCTCCCGAGCAAAAAGAAGCATTTGCAGCGGCAGAAACATTACGCAGTGAATTTGTTATCCAAGTGATGGGTACAGTGAGAGCGCGTCCTGCTGGCACAGTGAATAAAAATTTACGTACAGGTGAGATTGAAGTAGCAGCGACAGAAGTGACGATTTTGAATCGTTCAGAGCCATTACCTTTTCCTATCGATGAATATCACGAAGTGGGTGAAGAAACACGCTTGCATTATCGTTATCTCGATATCCGCCGACCAGAAATGCTTGAGCGGTTAAAGTTCCGTGCAAAAGTAGCGAGCTATTTAAGACATTATCTGGATGAAAAAGGATTTATTGATGTAGAAACGCCGGTCTTAACACGTGCAACACCAGAAGGCGCGCGCGATTATCTTGTTCCAAGTCGTACTAAACCAGGTAGTTTTTATGCATTGCCACAATCACCGCAACAATTTAAGCAATTGCTAATGATGTCTGGTATTGATCGTTATTATCAAATCGTCCGTTGTTTCCGTGACGAAGATTTACGTGCTGACCGTCAACCTGAATTTACTCAGCTTGATATTGAAACATCATTCCTAAACGAACACGAAATCCAAGCAATCATGGAAGAAATGATTCGTGGCATGTTTAAAGAATTAATGAATGTTGAATTACCGAATCCATTACCTCGAATGACTTACGCTGAAGCAATGCGTCGTTATGGATCGGACAAACCAGATTTACGTATTCCACTTGAGTTGGTTGATATTGCTGATTTGTTAACAAACGTTGAATTTAAAGTTTTTGCTGATGTGGCTAAAGATCCGCACGGCCGTATTGCGGCATTACGTGTACCTGGCGGTGCTGATATTAGCCGTAAAGATATTGATGATTACACAAATTACATTAGTACTTTTGGCGCACGCGGTCTTGCTTACATCAAAATTAATGCTGAAGGTAAAGAAGGATTGCAATCACCCATATTAAAATTCTTACCTGATGATGTAGTTAACAAAATCTTGGAAAGAACACATGCAAAAGTCGGTGATATTGTTTTCTTCGGTGCTGATAAAGCGCAAACCGTGAGTGATTCATTAGGTGCACTGCGTATTAAGATTGGCCATGATAGAAAATTAGTTGAAAATAGTTGGAAAATTCTTTGGGTCGTTGATTTTCCTATGTTTGAAAAAGGTGAAGGTCGATTATCAGCTTGCCATCATCCGTTCACATCACCCAAAGTAAACTCAGTGGAAGAATTAATGCATGATCCAATTAATGTGCTTGCACGTGCTTATGACATGGTATTAAACGGAACTGAATTAGGTGGCGGTTCTATACGTATTAATTCATCTGATATGCAAAAAGCAGTGTTTAATGTGTTAAACATTAGCGATGAAGATGCAGAAGAAAAATTCGGTCATCTTTTGACAGCAATGAGATTAGGTTGTCCTCCACATGGTGGTATTGCGTTTGGTATAGATCGTTTGATTATGTTAATGACAGGCGCATCTTCTATTCGTGATGTCATTGCATTTCCAAAAACTCAAACGGCAACTTGTCCATTGATGGATGCACCTTCAACTGTTGAGTCGACACAATTAATTGAATTGGGAATCCGAGTAGTAGCAAAAGCTAAAGATACTGCTAGCAAAGATGACAACACAAAGGATGAGGGAAAGTATGGCAGGGCATAGTAAATGGGCGAACATCAAACGCCATAAAGCAAAAGTAGATGCCAAGAAAGGCAAAATTTACACGAAAATTATTCGCGAAATAACCGTGGCTGCAAGAGTGAGTAGTGATCCTAACTCACCAAGATTACGTGCAGCGTTAGATAAAGCGTATGAAGCGAACATGACAAAAGATGTCATTGAGCGTGCAATCAAGCGCGGTACAGGTGGCATGGAAGGTGATGATGTAGAAGAAGTTCGCTACGAAGGTTATGGTCCAGGCGGTATTGCTGTGATGGTGGATTGCATGACAAATAATCGCAATCGTACCGTCGGTGAAGTCCGTCACGCATTTACCAAACATGGCGGTAATCTTGGTACAGACGGTTCTGTTGCTTATCTTTTTAAGAAGCAGGGGCAGATCACATTTGCTCCTGTTGTTGATGAAGAGCGTTTGATAGAGCTTGCGCTAGAAGCCAATGCAGAAGATGTCATCATTAATAATGATAAAAGTGCTGAAGTCATGACATCGCCTGAAAATTTTATTGTGATAAAAGAAAGATTGATAAGAGCGGGTATGCAACCAGTGCAAGCTGAAATCACCATGATTGCCAGTACGAATGTTGCTATCACGGACAAAGAAACAGCAGAAAAAGTCATAGAACTGACTGATGTACTGGAAGATCTCGACGATGTGCAATCAGTTTATTCTAATGCTGATATCAGTGATGATGTAATGGAGCAGATTTAGAAATGGGGTCAGGCCTGACTTGTTGACTTTAGTATGAAAGGAAAAGTCAACAAGTCAGG
>DAIEGU010000154.1 GCA_027356065.1 Gammaproteobacteria bacterium | reverse complement strand
CTATTTCCTGGATGTCAGCTAAACCTTGTTCGGTTAAGTTTTTAAACGGGAGCATGCTAGCGATGAGACAAGGAGTCTTATGCTTAGGTTTATTGCTGTTTGGTCGAAGTATCGTGAACAGTTACCAGAAATATTGAAGTATCTGGATGCCACCTCGCACAAAAAACGTGCGGCTGGCATGACAAACTAAAAACCATTTCGTGGGGATACGTCAGCTCCTCAGGGCGAACGGAGATTCATCAGCACAAAACGACCTTATAAAAGATAAAAGCACTTATTTATAAAAACAAACGATTTATCGGCGCCAGCCGGTTTATCAGCGCCGCAGGTTGATATATTTTCACTTCATCAAATGCACAACATGCTTCATCAATGGAATTTTCTCGATGAAACTCTTATTACCCATAATATTGACCGCTTGTGAGCCAACTACATTACCAACGAAACCAACCATGTCAGCAGGCGCGCCTTGCGCAACAAACAAACTAGTGACAGCAAGTACTGCATCGCCTGCACCCACTCTATCTTTGGTGGATGTTGCAAAAGCAGGGGTTGTTTGGATTTCTTCGCCTTGCTTACAAGACAAAGAACCTGACACACCGTTAGTTACAACAACGTTTTTATAACTATGCTCTTGCATCAAACGCTTAATTTGATCAATGGTAGAAATATGTTTTTGACGGAAGTTAAGCTGCAATTCGCGGTTAGCAATGCAAACATAGTCTGCTTTTTCGTACTTAGAAATACAATTAAAGCCGTGATTACTCGCATTAGCTTGTGTATTAACTGCCAAGAATTTAGCTTTTTCTTCTATTTTCTTAATAGAGATTTGATCTAATAAACCATGACCATAATCTGCCACAATAACCACATCATGTGTAGCAAGATGCTCTTCTATGCTCTCTGTAAAAAACTGTTTTTGTTCATCATTAAAATAACAATCATCAATTTCATAAATTTCAAATAATTTTTGTGAAGAATATTCTTCAATGTAACGCCGCTTAACAATGGTGGGTGACTCTTTCTTATAATGAAATACCACATTGACATTATCTTTTAATTTTTCACGAATAAAAGATTCGTACTCACCTTTTTCGCCCAACATAGTGACGCAAGTGACTTCCGCACAAAAACTGCTAAGGTGATTTGCAATAGCAAGAGAGCCACCAATATAGATTTCTTCTCTATGATATTTTGTAACGAGTATAGGTTCTTTTCCTGATTTTCCTATTGCTTCACCATAATGATAAATATCGATGATAGCTTCACCAATCAGCAATACTTTTAATTTTTTACTATTTTCAAAATAATTTAAAATATCGTTTGTATGATATTTAGATTTGAATTGATCAAGAAAAGAAATGACTTCTTGAGAAAATGGTGAAAAAAATCGATTCAATAAAGAAGAAGAACTGAACACGATATCTTTTGTAAAACTCAATTGGCCGCCAACTGATTTTACTGCTTCTTCTTCTTCGGAAATTTTACCAGTGATGTCTTTTTCTGCGTCCTGATACTCGACTCCTTTTATATAAAAATTAGGACGAATAGCTTTAATGGGTTCAATGGCAGTTGGGTTATGATTAATCACAACATAATCAACACATGCTAGTGATGCTAATGCTTCTGCTCGCAAGTATTCAGAAAAATAAGGTCTGCCTGGGCCTTTATTAACAAATTTATCAGCCGTAATACTTACCACTAAAATATCCCCATGGCTCTTTGCGGTATGTAAATGTTTGATATGACCAATATGCAGCAAATCGAAAACACCATGACATTGAGCAATTGTTTTATTTGCTCTGAATTTAGAAAGTTCGTCATTGATTTTATCAAGACTGATAATTTTTCCTGTTACTTCGGAAATGTCAAATTTGTTAGGTAACACTGCCAAAGGCATTACAAAATCATCTTCTTTTTCTGCATTAATATTCTTCATGTACATTCCCTGATATATTTACAAAATTTTAAAGAAAGCACTTTTTGTGCATTCGATACTTTCCAATACTTGTCCCGTGCATTCATCAAGTACAAACGCAAAGATTATGCATTGGCCACCGCGATAAAATCAAACGTTAGTTCGATACAAATCCCTATCCCTTTAAGACGCTAACAAGTTAATGGAAGGTGCGACAATTTCAATGGATTGCATTGGCACACCAATCAAACCATGTTTGGTATACGATGCAATTGATCGTAACAAAAACGCATTGTCGATAGTTTGCAATAATACGGAGTCACCTTCTTCTTCACCGATAGCAACGGCTGCACGCACAGTATAATCACCCACTGGCAACAACGGCATTTGAAAAGTAAATTCGGTCTCAAATACAGTCCCCGCTTTGATAACAACATGTTTATTTTTAGTGACTAACTTTGAGTTACTAGCAAACAATACCTGTCCTAACCCATCAATGACCTGAAATCCAGTGATAGGATGTGTCAATTCATTTTCTGCCAAAACTTCTAGCGTCAACTTAACTGTTTCACAACCCATTATTGATGAAAGCAATTTATCATTTTCATCATAAAAAGTGACCTTACTAATTTTAACTCCGCCAACACCCGCACTTGCTTTCAATTCGTTATATAAAATTTCTATATTATTTCTTATAGGATAGTTTGTCTGGACAGAATTTAAGTTAGGTGATATTTGATAATCCATTAACCTACTTAAATCGGATTGGCCTATAAATAATTCTGATTTGACTTCTTCAATAATGCCATCTTGCTGTTGGTGACCAGGTTCTTCCAAATTTAAGTTTTTAGCATACTCTAGGTGTCTTGCATCTAGGTAAGCTTGGGTCACCCGTGAAGCAGGGCCAATTGCTTTGATAACACCATGCTCAAGCCATACTGCCTGCTGACAAAGCGACAAAACATCATTAATAGAATGAGAAACAAATAAAAATGTTCCTTTGCTTAGAAATCCACGAATAAAATTCATGCATTTTTGCACAAAGAAAATATCACCGACAGCTAATGCTTCATCAGTAATAATAATATCCGCATCAACATGCGCCATAATGGCAAAACCAAGTCGTGCAACCATACCACTGGAATAAGTTTTTACTGGCTGATTAATAAAATCGCCAATGTCTGCAAATTCAATGATAGAAGTTAAACGTTCTTGAATTTGCTTTTTGGATAAACCTAATAATGCGGCTTTAATAAAAATATTTTCTCTACCAGTAAACTCACCATTAAAACCATTGCCATAATTCAAAATAGCAACTTTACCATCTACTTCTACGCGCCCAGATGATAAGCGTAAATTGCCGGAAATAATTTTAAGTAACGTTGATTTACCACTACCATTAACACCGACAAATCCCCAACTTTCACCTTTCTTAATTTCAAGAGAAATATCTTTTAAGGCATGAAATTGATGATAATCATCAGTGAATTCATTCGTGATTTGGCTAGGTAAGAGTTTTCTAAATAGTTTTTTGATTAAAAAACTAAGTTTTTCGTCCGGCGATTTACGTAAACGGTAACATTTGGATACATTTTCAATTCGAATAGCAACTTCATCGCGCATCACTACACTCCCTACATAAAATCAGCAAATGCAGATTTGGAGTACATAAATAAACAATATCCAGTGATGGCAAATAACAATGAGAATGTGAAAACAAAAATTATAGAAGAAATGCTTGGCCATACACCGTAAAGCAAACAAGCTCGAATATTTTCAATAATAGAAGCGATGGGATTTGCTTCTATCACCCACTTGATTCGTTTAGGGACCATACTAGCCGGATAAAAAATAGGACACATAAACATCAAGATAATGGTCAACGGCGATACAAAAGCACTAATGTCTCTAAAGAAAACGGAAAGCATGGAAAAAATCCACGAAATACCTAATGTCACCAGCAAAATACATAGCAAATAGAACACGGTGAAAATAGCGCTAGGATGAATCATGCCTTTTGCTAGAAAAAATACAACTATCGTAATGCCGATATTAATTAGTAACGTGATATAGGAAGTCAACACCGTTATGATCGGTAACACTTCAAGTGGAAAAGCAAGAGACTTAACATAAGTTGCATTTGCTAAAATTACTGACGGCGCCGCACCAATATTCTGCGCGATGAAATTGAAAACACCAAGCCCGACAAATAATGCTAATGCATAATCTAATCTGGATTCATTAGCAATGGGGGCAAACCTTCCGCCAAGAATAACGCCAAATACAAAGTAAAAAATGGATAACATAATAAGAGGCAGCACAACTTGCCAAGCAATGCCTAAATAACTGGCTTGATAAGTAGATCGAAAATTTTGAATAGTCATCGAAGTAATCAATTCACGATATTTGGATAAATCAGCACAAATATTCCATGGATTAATATGTCGAAAACTGAAACGCTCAGGATCACTCACATATATCACTTTACCCATTACAAAGTTTCTCCTTCCTTTTTCACTAGCGCTTCC
Source organism: Gammaproteobacteria bacterium (assembly GCA_027356065.1). GTDB lineage: Bacteria > Pseudomonadota > Gammaproteobacteria > DSM-16500 > DSM-16500 > Aquicella. The sequence continues at coordinate 10,730 of DAIEGU010000154.1, read as the reverse complement.
TGCAAAGAAATATATTCGGGAAATTTGTTACAAAGACCAGAAAAGTTTTTCTGTATCTTAAATAAAATGTCTTCCGCTAATTCATTTTGCTGATTATTGATTGCTTCACGGGCTTTTTCTAAATACGGTGTGAGCAAATAAGCGGTTTCTTCATTGCAATATTTTTCATCTTTATAAAATCGGCTCGTTGTTCTTGCTGAATTAAACGGCGTAGCATGAGATTTAACCCAATCACTGACATTAATTACTTGTGAGGTAGCATCATGAACAATGGTTGATTTTGAAGATGATTTCAACCCTAAACCTTCTTCTAACAAACTCATCAGTAATTGAGATGTTTCTTGCTCATAAATTAATTTTTGATTGTTTTTAGCAAAAGGTAATTTTTCAGCATGTTCTGGTATCGCATAAGCCTGACATGATCCAGGATTCATTCTGGTAATGAAGTAAGGGAGCGCCGAAAAATTCGCTAATGCAGCAAATCCACTCGATGTACCAATAAACAAATCACTCTTTAACATCAACGTTAATTCATGGCCCAAACCCATTCCATAAATTCTTAAACTAGCCACATTCGGTAATCGAAGAATTTCTAATGGTTTTTCTTGCAATCGACCGAGCACAACAAATTGCACTTCAGGATATTTATCTGCTGCTTCGTTTAAAAAATCATACCATTCGAGAAAATCTGAATCACGCGCATAAGTGTGATCTCCGCCATAACCTATGTCCAATCTACGTAAGCGCAAATGAAATGGAACAATTTTCTTACCTTTAAATTGACGAGCAATCACTTCATCAACGTCAGGCGTACAGCCTAAAGAAGGCTGCAAGAAAGGTATATAGCCTCTTTGCTCCGCAAATTGATTAATATGTTCATGAGAATAAATATTCTTAATGAAATAATCGTTTAATTTTTTCTCGTCTGAAAGATTATCTCTCACTGACTCTTGCAATTTTGCCGGGACAATTCGTCGAATAATCTTTTTCATTAACGGATTGCTGCGAATTCTTTTTTCAATCGCGTTATATACTTTTCTTACAATGCCATCACTGACTTTTTCTTGTATCAACGCAAGATAATCATGAATGGCTTCTAAATTTTGTTCGTCTGTTTTTGTCGCAATTTCTTCGAGAATGTCGAGCATGGCTGTGCGCTGGCGGAAAATATAAATATTTCCCAATTTTGGATTGGTACCAAAAGCACCGTAGAGTTCATTGAAGAAAAGTTCAAAATTATCCGCATTAATTAATCCACGCTGATAAATACTTGCAGGATGGTCTTTATCCAAGCAGATGTAAACGTCAATTGTTTGCTTACCCGCCTCTTCACAACGCATCGCTGTACGCACGTTCCACGTCAGCACATCCCCTAAAGCATAGGGGAAAAATTCAAAGTCATATATTGCGATAAGATTCGTGGTTATCATTTTTGATTCACTTGATACAAAGTTTCAAAGAATTCATTTTGAATTGCACAATTACGTGAAAACATTTCTTTCCAATTTTCAGGTACTGGATAATCACTTTTATGCAGCTTCAATCCATCAAAAGGATTTTGTGATAAATCCCACTGCTTCATATAAAAATATTTAGCCGTCAGCCTATTAATTTGATTGAAATACCATTGAATCTGATCAAGGTTCATTTCACCAAACGAAGATATATTAATTGATAAATCAAAATAATTGTCCGGTAGTAAGGCTAATTGATGCGGCAAAAGAAAAATAATGGATGAATCTTTGATTTGATTTTTGACTTCTGCATAAGATGAAAAATCTCTTGCCTTAAATATTTTTCTATCTTTAAAGACGGAAGATAAATAGCGTTGCGCAATATAAAGAGCAGGCATGATATCAACCATGACTATTCTTGCATTTGGATTCAGCGAAAGAATTAAATAAGCATCTCTTCCATAACCACCCCCAATCTCCAGCACGGTTTTAACATTATGAAAAGAAACAGCATTATCAATTGAATAATACTCAATCAGGGAATTAGCTAAATCTTGCGACATACTCTTGCCATTTGCATGAACAAGAATAGGATTACCTTCTTTTGGTTCTTCAACTTTATTAAGATAATTTTTTGTATCTAAGCATTTTACATATTCCCACAATAATAAAACAAAATAGTAATAACTAAATTGTTCTCTGGCAGGAAAAGCCGGATCATTTGGAATGGAAAGCGCAGCATCACGGCAAGATTGAAGTATTGCCGCCGGCAGCAAAGATTCCACCGTTTTAATTTGAATATCACCTTCCTGGACTAAAAAATTAAAATAATTATTTCCTATCGTCCGTTTAAAATTCTTAAAGCCATGCTCCAATAATTGATTGTAATTTTTAGTAGCCAACAACGACCAACAATTAGAAGAATTACCCACCACATTGTTATCTTTGTATAAGCTCAAAAGCCGCAATAATTCGCTTAAACCATTTTCGTGGTTAACATGATCGGTAATTTCAGGCCAGTTTAATGCTGAAGCAATGTCATTCAGCGACATTTTTATGTCAGAAATATCTTCTTTCTTTATCAAAGATGTATTTTTATTTTTGAAAAGAACAAAATCCTCATCCACGGAATAATCCTTACCTGGCTTCTTTTCCTCTTTCTTTATTAAGAAAAGATTTTTTACTTTATTCATGCAAACAAAGAAGATACTGAAAATTCGATTAATCCCTTTCGAGTCTGCAATAGGAGAGCTACAATTATTTTCCATCCAATCCACCTTGATTCCTAACTTATGTTCCTTATGACCTCTTACAATTCACGCCAACCTTATCATAAGAAGGTGGTGAATTAAAACATCTAAAACTCAGAAATGCCTAGACAAAAAATAAACTGACAATGAATAAATTATTTGTTATATATTTTTGCCATTCGTCTATCCAGATTATTGATAATTATTCCTGATCTTTAATTAAAGCGAGCCAAACATGATACTACCAAAAGGTTGTCTTTATTATATTCATATGGGGAAAACTGGCGGAGGTACAATTAATAAATGGCTTTATTCTATTATTCCACATCACTTTTCGTTTCAAGGTCAATTTGACGGTACAGAACGTTTAACTGGCATGGCTTCAATTAATGAGGCGACACAAAAATTAAATGCATTACGGCCAAGACGAAAAAAAGCACTGAAACTTGTGACAGGCCACTTACCATTACCCTTGCTGACACAGTTACCACAGCCTGCTCAATGCATTACCGTGATCAGAGAACCTATAGACCGCGAACTTTCATCTTTTTATTATCTAAAAACCATAGGCGGCGATCGTGAGGAATATTTTAAAAACTTAACCATTGCTCAATATGCGACAGATATTTCGGCAGCAGATAATTATCAAGTCAGAATTCTCTCTGGTCTTGAAGAATTAAATCCCGTTTGGAAAAAAAATATCACGTATCCATCTATCCAAGGACGTACGGATTTATTGGAGCTCGCAAAAGAAAATCTTAAAAAATATTTTGTTGCGGTTGGATCATTAGAAAAATTAGATGAATTTGCTTTGACGTTATCCAAGCTTATGCAGAATAAAGCACCCATCGATTTAGGGAAAGAAAATGTCACACACACACGCACTTCGCATCAAGCTATTTCAGAGCATGAACTTGCTATTTTAAAAATAAAGATTGATTTAGATATGGCTTTGTATGAATGGATCAACACTGTAGAAGCGCAAGCTTTTTTTAAGACCAACTTAAGTCAGCAAACTTATCCTTCTTTCTTTAGACGATTGATTGAAAAGATTAACTTTAAAATAACTTGGTGGTGTGAATATATTTTTGGGTAAACAGATGTTATTGCGAGTCGTGTTTTTTGTGATGTTGCCCCACCCTGGGGTCAGGCCTGACCCCAGTAACGAACCATAGAATAAACCCACTCGTTTTATTTTGACTCACTGAATCTAATTAAACCTTTTTCTTAAATTAGCTATTTGCTATCATCGGTCAGTTTTAATGCGGGCTGTGCGATAAGGATATTAATATCATGCTATTCAATTCTTACATGTTTCTTTTCATATTTCTGCCTATTGTGCTTTTTGGTTATGCATTACTTAAAACAAAAAAGCCGATTTATCCGATAGCATGGATTGCATTAGCATCTTTATTTTATTACGGCTGGTGGAAACCTGAATTTCTCTTATTATTGTTAGGGTCAATTACAATCAATCTAATTTTCGGCAAGGCACTTATTGATGGACGCTTGTCGCATTCAACTTCAAAACGAGTTCTCACGCTAGGCATTATTTTTAATCTTTGCGTACTCGCTTACTTTAAATACGCTGGATTTCTTGTTACCAATATGAATGCGCTTTTCAATACTGGCTTAGCGATACCGACTATTCTTTTACCGATTGGTATTTCTTTTATCACTTTCCAAAAAATTGCTTTTCTAATTGATGCACATCGTGGACTTGCACGTCATTTCAGCGTGCTAAATTACATTTTCTTTGTAACTTTCTTTCCACAATTAATTGCAGGACCCATTGTTCATCATTCAGAAATCATGCCGCAATTAGAAGCCGCACTGCGTAGAAATTTCAGGGCAGATTTGGCAGTGGGTCTTAGTATTTTTATTGTTGGTCTTTTCAAGAAAGTCATGATTGCTGATAGTCTTGCTGTCTATGCTGATGCAGGTTATGCAATGATAAAAAGCGGCCATCCTTTAAATATGGCTTCAGCATGGATTACCGCTTTATCTTATACGCTACAACTTTATTTCGATTTTTCTGCTTATTCTGACATGGCAGTTGGATTAGGACGTATGTTTGGTTTTCAATTACCGCTTAATTTCTACTCTCCTTACAAAGCAAGTTCAATTATTGATTTTTGGCGACGATGGCACATTACGTTGTCACGGTTCTTGCGTGATTATCTATATATACCGTTAGGCGGTAATCGCCATCATTTTTTTCGTCGTTACTTTAATTTAGCAGCTGTTATGTTTCTTGGCGGACTTTGGCATGGCGCTAATTGGACATTTGCCATTTGGGGACTAACACATGGTGTATTGCTAGGCATCAATCATGCATGGCGGCAATTGCCATTTACCAAACATCGTTTCTATCATTCAATCTTAATTCGCAGTATAACAATTTTGTTTACATTTTTTATTATCACACTAACATGGATACCATTTCGGGCGGAAACAATTCATGATGCACGCACAATGTTTCAATATTTATTTCCAATTCATAATATAAATGCAGGATTTGAATCAATCATAAATTTCTGGCATGCACAATTTATTCAACAAGCACCTTTTATAAATTGGTTTAAGCCGTATGAATTATGGCCTGCCGTATTACCACCTGATTATCTTGCAACCGTTGCAACACCTGTAGGCATTATTCTCTTGGTAAATCTTTTGATTGTTTTTTTACTGCCAAACACATCGCAACTATTTGGTTATTTCAAACCAGTGTTAGGTATAGAAACCCAACCCCATATCTTACGGGGAGCATTGCGCCGTTTGGATTTGAAAACGGCATTTGCCCTTGGATTAATGCTAGCGCTTTCAATATTGCGCTTATCGCATGTTAGTCCATTTCTATACTTTCAATTTTAAAAAATGATTAATATTGCTAAGGACTAGCAATGACAGTAAATGAATTAGATATCAATAATGAAGATAAACTGGAAAATTTATTTTCTACAAATAAAGAAAATGATTTGCTCATTACAACTGGTTATCTTAGTAAACTTCTTTTTTACTCTTTTTTCTGGTTAGCCATACTCACCTTATTCATTTGTATTATTGATCCTTACGGTATTTCACCACTACAAATTACTATTTCAGGTATTAATACTGAAAAACCAGGACGCATCAACATAGACCGATTGATTAAGCCGTACGAAGTTTGGCGCTATCAACCAAAAACTATCTTTCTTGGTACTTCACGCATTCATCAATCTATTGATCCTGCTGTATTAGCAAATACTGAATTTGCTCCCGCTTATAATGCAGCAGTCCCCGCCAATAAATTGAGCGAAAATGTAGCAAATTTAGAAGAATATTTCCAATTGGATAAAAATTTAAAAAATGTATTCATTGAATTATTCATTTACAATTTTCTTATTCCTAGTCCAGAAACACCCAAAAAAACATTAATTGATTTTTTAAAAACAACATCATCATTATTTTTAAGTAGCGACGCTATTTTAGCTGCGTTTCAAACAATTACATTTAACAAGTTCAATGGTGCATATGAATCAGGATATATTGCTCCAGGAGGAAATTGGATAAGACCAAAAGAATTTAATACAAATGATACATTTAATCAGTCAGTCTACATTTCTAACATCATTAATGCCCATCGTAATATTCCAGGCATGTATATTCAACCTGGATCCATAGAAGCACTTGAACGCATAATAGTAATCTGTAAAAAACATCACGCAAAATTATATCTTCTGATTACACCCAGTTATCCTTGGGATGATTATCGTCTTTTATCATTGCATTATTGGCCGTTACTTGAAGAATGGATAAGAAAAATAAGCAAATATGAAAACGTTTATAGTTTTTCACAATACAATGATCTTCTCGAAGAGCAACCTGGTAAAGACATGAAATGGTGGAATGATCCTCTTCATTTCAGTAGTAATATGGGAAAATTAATGCTTGAGTCCCTTAACAAAACCAAAGATCCTTTGGTTCCCCAAAACCTTATTCGATTCGTCAACAACCACACTGTTGAATCTGTATTGAAAGAACGTAAAAAAGGATTAGCAGCGTGGTCTTTAAAAAATACGCAATTCACTAAAGATTTTGATCATGCAAAAAAAGATTTGCGCAATGATATTAAGGATTAGTTGTGACAACGAATGAATTTGAAATTGGTAATGAAGATCAACTGGCTGATTTACTTGCAGCAAGTAAAGAAAATGATTTACTCGTTGAAAAAAATTATTTAGTAAAACTTTTTTTCTTCACATTTTTTTGGTTAATTCCAATCACTTTATTCATTTGTATTGTTGATCCTTATGGTGTGTCACCTATTCAAATTAACTTGCTAGGTTTGAACACGCACAAGCCTTTCCGTCTTGACATTGATCGGGTGATTAAACCGTATGAAGTTTTGCGTTACCAACCTAAAACTATTTTTCTTGGCACATCACGTATACAACAATCGATTGATCCATCTATTTTTGATGGGACTCATTTCGCGCCTGCTTATAATGCAGCCATACCTGCCAGCAAGCTCGAAGAAAATTTTGGCAACATTGAGCAGTACTTGAAACTTGATCACCACATCAAAGACATTTTTATTGAATTGTTTCTTTATAATTTCACCACACCGCAACCAGAACGAGCCACAAAAACATGGAGTGAATTTTTCAATAGCAATATTTCATTACTCCTCAGCACAGATGCTGTCATTGATTCTGTTAAAACAATTATTTTAAACCAAGATAATTATAAAACTAGTTATAGCCCCGCACATATAGCGAAGCTCGGCTATAGAATTCCAAACAATGATTTCAATCCAGCAGATACATTTAGTGATGATCTATTTACTCGAACGGTTTTAGGCTGGGACAAAGCAGCGAAATTGCAGCTACAACCCAGTGCTATGCAAGCACTAGATAATATTGTGGCCATCGCTCGTCGCAACAATATAAAACTGCATATGCTAATGACACCTAATTATCCATGGGATGATTATCGATTGATATCACTTGGCTATTGGCCATTGTTAGAAACATGGATGCGCAAGATGGCAACGTATTCAGATGTTGTCAGCTTTTCGCAGTATAATAAATTTCTCGAAGAACCTCCTACCCATTCGCCTAAAATGATATGGTGGAATGATCCTACTCATTTCAGTTTGAATATGGGCAGAGAAATGATGAATGCTTATTTGGGTCATGCTGAGAAAGACGCGCCTAAAAATTTGATGCGTCATGTAACACCTGCAACTGTTGAATCTGTTATTGCTGAACGTCGTAGAGGTGCATTGCGTTGGGCTGCAACACATTCTGATTTTGTTGCTGCTTTTGAAGCGATGAAAACTAGAACTGATACAGTATCAGGTACGCTTGATACATCTAGAATGATTTTATCCGTCAACGGACATGATCACCCTATTGTTCTTGGCATCGGCTCCATATTATTCGCTGATAAACAAGACAATAATCTGAGTACCAGTGGATGGACATTAGATGAATTAATTAATCAGCGCACCACTCAATTGATCGCAACCATTGGATCGACTGTAGTTGCACAAGGGTTCCCAACTGTAATAAAAGATGATATGGACCTTGCATTCGGTCGACGCTTTATTCCAACTCACTTTAATATTCAAATTCCGCTCAATAGTTGGAACGGTTCAGAGCCGATTCGTGTTTTTGCTTTAATGCAAGATGGACGCGCAGTACAACTTACTTCAGAAGTACCGCTCATTAATGGAATACCGGTTGGACAACTGGGCAGGATGAAAAAGAAAAAATTATTCATCGCCAATAAAAGTTACCTCATTATCAATCGAAAAGGCGGCGTCATCGAAAATCTTACACCAACATCATTTGATTACAGCATTAGTGGTTGGGCAGCAGATATGAAAGCACATGCTCCAGTAACGGCGATTGTTGCTGTAGTCAATTCAAAAATAGTTGCTAAAAGTTTACCGACTATTTACCGTGATAATCTCGCAGGATTTCCCAAAAATAAACCCGCCGGCTTTCTGATGAATGTACCGCTAACGGCCGAGCAGTTAAGTAGTCATGTGGCAGCAAACTTCTATGCTTTACTGACTGATGGTACCGCTGCGCCATTGGGTTTGAAATGAAAAATTAGACCCTTATATTTCTATATCTATATATAGATACAAATATAGATACAACTGGATCTATATATATCAGCAGATCCTTCGAGCAAAAAACGCTCTGAGAATGACAGCGTTCAATTCCTATAAATAACTGAGTAATAACTATTTTCCCTACCAATCATTGTCCCCTAAAATGTATTTTGCTTCCTACTAAGTTAATAAATTATTAATAAATATGTTTTATATTACATAGATTAAGACAGACTATACTTATATATAGAAAACATATAATCGAGGGGTCCTAACATGCAGAGAGATCAGTCTGATTTATCTACAGCGCACCAAATAAGAGTCGAGACCATTTTAGGACTAGCAAAAACTATCACCCCCACAGAACTTCTCCAAACTGACCAAATACTGGGAAGATTACAAAAAGCTCAGTCTCCTGAAGATGTAAAAGAAATAATAGAAAGTTTACCAGCCAAAATTAAGACCGTTATTTTTATGGTCAAAGCTGAATTTGAAAGTATAAAAAAATCAATTGGTTCATATATTGAAGGTTCGTTTCGTGCAGATATTGAAAAGATTAATGCAGAACTTGTAGCAAGAATTCCAGCCACCGCCGAGCTTATCAGCATTGATGTATCAAGTAAGTTAGCTGTATTGAGCGAAATTTTTAATTTCCACTCTGACAAATTAAATCCTGGTGCTGTCAATATCACAACAGAATTTACAAACTCAATGAAATCGTTTGCGCCTCTGGTTAGCATAAAACGACAGGAAACAAATCCTGATAGAATTTCTATTTCACAAGAAAAAGACCGGGAAATCCGTCGACTTGAAAACCAAGAACCACTTAATTATGAAACCTGCAAAAGCGAAATTAAGAAAAAAAGACGAGAATTGATGCAAGAATTACCAGAAGAACGACGGATGCAGGCAGAAACGATATTGCAAGAAGATCCAACCGTTATACGTTATTCTAAATTCATTGCAGAGATAGATGCTATTAATAAAAATTATCAAACTCAAGTCAAGGGCCAGGTAAATCGCGATGAAGATTTAGAAAGTAAACAAGTGCAAAAATTAAGAAAACCGATTGATGACAAACGAGAAATAGAAGCCATCGCAAAACAAAAAATCCATACTCTTCAAGAAGCCACAAATGTGTATTACCAACATTCGTTAAAAGTTGTGCAAAATGCATTACGAGATCATCCAGAGTTAGGCGCTATTATGTTCATAGATTACACTGGTGACCCTAGCAAGACCTCTCAGGTTCCTGGCAGTGTTTTTCTTGCTGAACAAATGTATTTGGTTTCTTCAGGAAAAAAAGGACAGCAGGGTTATCAGAAAGCAGAAGAAACATTTTCATCGCTAACTCACACTATGACTTCTACTATTTATAGTACGAAGATCAACCCAGATAATGCAGATAAACAGCGAAGACGTGCTGCATTGTTGGCGTTACCAGAAAAAGTTCAATCCGATTTATTAAATCTACAAATTGTGAATGAATTGAGAAATAAGCTTAGCAATCCAAGCGAAAAGTCAAACCAGGAAGTATATGAGGATGCTATTAGCTATTTAAGCAATCCTGAGAGACAAAAAGTGCTAACATCTCGCAATGATAGTGCAGCTCAAACATTTCTCAAATGCTTAAAGAGTATAGGGTTCGTCATTAGCGGCCAGCTTTCTAAAGCACGTGGTTTATGGAAAGCAGAAGGACAAAAACTCTTAGATAAAGCATCATCTGAAGACGCACCATCACTAAAATCTAAAAAGTAAATGAAATAGCCCCATTATTCATTCGATAATGGGGCCATTAATTACTATCGCGAAATAATTTTGTTGTCCCTAAAATTTATTGTATCGCTCGCTGGCATTGTTGCATAATTCAAATGTGTCATCCTGAACAGGCGTTTTTTGCCTGTGAAGGACCTAAATATT
>DAIEGU010000135.1 GCA_027356065.1 Gammaproteobacteria bacterium | reverse complement strand
GTTGAAAATCTTTTTGCGCGAATTAAACATTTTCGTGCAATAGCAACGCGATTCGATAAATTAAAGAGAAATTACACATCAATGGTAGCTTTAGCATGCGGCTACCTCTGGCTGCCTATGTGAATTGTCAACAGACCCTATAGAAATAAGAAATTTCTTCATTTTTAATCTCCAAAAATATTATGCGATAGATATAACAACTTTTCCTTTAGCTTTTCCAGATTCTAAAAAAGCATGCGCATCCGGCACTGACTTTAATGTAAATTGGTGTGAGTCAATTAATGGTTTTAGTTTTCCTTGATCTACAATATCAGCAATTTGCGCGAGTATTTTTCCATGCAATTCTCGCCCTTGGTTTTTTAGAATAGGTAATAACATGAAAACAGCGTGGAGATTTAACGCTTTATTATGCATGGGTGTTAAGTCATGAGTAGAGCGAGCAGCCGTTGTAACAACGGAACCATTAATTCCTGCAGCCATCAAAGATTTATCTAAATTAGGCCCACCAACAGTATCAAATACAACACCAAATCCTTGATTATTCGTTAAGCGCGCAACATATTTTTCAACATCTTCTTCTTTCGCATTAATAGCTTCATTGGCCCCCAATGATTTTGCCAAAGAAAAATCTTCATTTTTAAGCACAGTAGTAAATATATTTGTACCACACCATTTTGCGAGTTGTACTGCTATATGTCCTACACCACCCACACCACCATGTATTAAAATAGTATGTTTATCTGTTAATTTTGCTTTGATAAATAACGCTTCCCATGCAGTGATACTAACTAAAGGTAATGCAGCAGCTTCAAGCATCGATAAGGTTTTTGGTTTTTTTGAAATTAATTTGGAATCTACTAACATATATTCAGCAAGCGCACCTCCTGAACCTTTTAAACCACCAGCGCAGCCAAATATTTCGTCGCCGACTTTAAAATTTTTTACATCATCTGCGACTTCCTCAACAATGCCCGCTACATCTCCATGCAAAATGGCTGGAAAATCAGGTGCGATGGCACTCACTGCACCGCTACGGATTTTACAATCAATTTGATTAACACTGGTTGCATATATTTTTAGTAAAACATGTCCTGGCTTAAGTGTTGGTTTAGGAAGGTCTGTGAATTCGAAAACAGAGGGGTCACCAAATTGATTAATAATTTGTGCTTTCATCGTTGTCCCCTAAATAAGCTTGCTTCTGAAAGGATATTATACTGAAAATAAATGTTATTTTGTAAGTACGCACAAATTTGTACTACAGTATCAATTTTTGTACTTAAGATAAGCTGTTGTATCACATTATTTCTGCAAATGAGTCATGAATATTTTGATATGACTACCAAAATATTTATGACGCAACTATGATATGCAATATTTGGAATATTCAAGGCAGATTTAAAAAAGAAAAGGAGAGTACATCCGTATGTTTAGTTTCATGCATAATATTGGTTCTGCAACAAAATATGCTTAAAAAAATTTATTTAAAAATAGTTGATTTGCTTCATTACTTTCAATTAAAAAAAGATACTCGCAGTGCTTTAGATAAATTGCCAGAAGATATATTTTATAAAATTTTATCTAATCTTCATGGTAAGGATATTGTTCAAGTTGCCCAGCTAAATAAAAATTTTCGTAATATGGTATATACTGCTGTTCCAAGTATATCTGACGAAACTAGTCAACAATCTACTACTTACTTTCAATTAGTAAAAAAATTTAATAATAGTCCATATTTCACATTAAAATGCCAAATAAAAAAGTTGAAAGAAAAGAAAACTTCTTATTATTACGATGTAGTAAGATACTCTAATATATTTGGTAGTATATATACTAGTTACGAGTATAGTTTTCAGGTATATGTAATTGGCATAATAGCTTCGCTTATCATTAGTATTGGAGCAGGTGCATATACAGGGAAAATATTTCATGAAATATTCGATAGCAAATTTATCGCTTGGGAAAATGGAATCATTTCAGGAGCCATTTCTTTTTTTTGTACTGAACGTATTACGCTTTTTTCTGCTCGTGTAGGTGTAAATTATTGCAGATTTCAAGAAAATGAAATAAGCAAAAAAATAGATCAATTAGAAGTTGATCTTACTAAAATTGAAAAACCAGAATTATTAGAGCTTCAGAATATTCATAAATTTAAACGCTGTTTTTAAGTTTTTAACAAGATCTAGTAAATTAAGCTTCGTTTGGGGTGAATTTTTAGCAAGCATGCGCGACAATTTCAATTAATCATTTACCTATTTTAGCTAAAAATTTGAAATTGTTTTTCACATTGTCTAAATCCAAATCTAATGTGTTTTTTGCGAACATAGCTAAGTCAGAATCGATAGGAAAATTTATTTTATTTAAAAGTAATTCTATGCAAGGTTTTTTTTCAAGAAGAATGGCTCTTCTTATCAGGTCTTGCCAAAATTCTTGATTTACTGTCTGCTGTTCAAGAAGTAAGCTAAGATTTTCTGGACTATTTTTTTCAATGGTAGCTATTAAGCGAGGATAAATCGGATCATGAATACTAGATTGTAAAGGATGATTATAATAATAGGTTAGAATGTTCATTATCTTATGATGTCTAAGCTTGTCCATCTGGGAAGGATTTGTAATATAAACTTTAAAGAGAAACTCAGCTGACACTAATGTATCTTTGCTAACTTTATAACCTTCTTCCAATACCGCGACAAGACAGGAAGTAGATAAACTGCCAACAGCTTTCTCGAAAGCTTCAAGCATGTAGATATCATCGTATTTTCCATATTTCAGTAATGCTCTAACTGATTGTGGATTATAAAAATAGCATGCAATCGCTAAACTTTTTTTCATTAAGTTAGAATCAAGTTCTCCATCGTGGAAAAACGCTGAGGTTTCAGTCAACAGATGGTTAAGAAATTCTTCATCTTTACTAAGATCAACAACAGCTACGTTTTTATGTTCATCATATATTTGATAGGCTGAAATATATAATTCCATGTTTTTATCTAAGTCTGAAAATTGCTTAAGATATTGATATTTTACTTCTTGAATAAAATTGCTTAATTTTTCAGGGTCAGTAAATTCCGATGGTCGATAATCTAAAGTAGGATCATAATAGGCAAAATGATTATTCGGTAGTATATACACTTCTGTAGAGTGTTTTCCACCTGAAATCATTACCATTCTATTGGGTTCCTTGGCAACATGTTCAAGTATATTTGTCAGTTGAGGTTTTGTTGCAATGAATGCAACAGCAAATTGCTCCAATATTTTTTTATTTGAAGATACCTCAAATTGTTTTTGCCGTTCAGCTTGAGATATTCCTGTTTCTTTTTCCAAGACACCATGTTGATGATGCCAGGTAATCTCATTAAGAAATCGTTCAAATACATCACCAATATTTTTATAGGGTTCACCGTTATAATCTTTTGGGAGGTTAGTTATTAATTCAGAATCCTGCAATGACATTGTTTGTGGATTCCATTGGGCTATCATTTCTAAAATATCATAAAATTCTTTTATCATGCCTTGGTCAGCAAAACAACCGGCAATAAAGGATAAACCATTGCACATACCTTCAAGATTAAGGTATTCACTAGTTCTACCAGTTAGTTTCAAATATAGATTAAATTTTTCAATTAATACATGTTGATTAATCATAATGAATTTTAATTTATAACTATCACTTTTGCTGAATTCAGATCTTACTAAACCAGATAATTTACTAATCACATCATCCATACCCTCAGCCATAGCAAGATCAAATGGCGATCTACCGTACACATCTTTACAAAATTTAATGGTATCGGCTGATTTGTGCTTGATTAATGTTAGAGCAATACCACGTTGATTTGCTTCAATCGCTAGATGTAAAAGTGTTTTCCCAAAAAAATCTACTTAAGTAATATCATTGACATGCAATAAAGCATACTCAACACATTCATTTTGTTGCGCAATAATTCCAGCAGCTATAGGCGTGTAATGATACAGAAAATCGTATTGATGAAGATTTGCCCCTTTGTCTATTAATAGTTTGACCATGTCAAAATTGCCAGCCATCATTGCAATATGAAGAGGTGTGACATCTTCATTATTGCTAATATTGATGTCAGCGCCTTGTTCAATAAGATACCGAGCAATATTAAAATTCCCATACATTAATGCTAATAAAAGAGCGGTATTACGTTGCTGCATTCCAACTTTTATATTGATGTCAGCTCCGTTATTCAATAAATTTTTTACTCTATTTAGCTCACCTAATTCTGCTGCATAATGAAGTGCTGTTTTTAAACTAGCATAATGTACAACATTCACTTCTTTTGGCTGCTCAATTTTAGTAGGGGGCTGAAAAAAATTATAAACAAGTTTATACCCTTCTACATTCGGAAGAATTTCATTTAATTCCCTCTCGCGTTGTGTTCGTTCTTCGTTACTTAAAGGCATTTATAGCAACCTTTCTAAAGCTATAATTATAAGTATAGTGTGTCTTTCAGGAAGGCAGCATAATATATTAATGCCTGTGTCTGCTCACTGCCGGGGTTTATTTTCAATAGCATATTGATAATCAAGGAATTTTCTACTAATTTTGCCGCCTCTTGATTACAGGATAGCAAAATGAGTGGCAACGGATTGCCCAAAGTCATTGATAAGTCACAAGCCGATATTGATGCGGCCATTGCTGCTATTAAAGCCAGTGACATTCCATCTGGTACCAAAGATTTCGCAATCTCTTGCATTAAGCTAGCTGTTTGGCTACCCACGGCATTACTTGAGCACAAAATCAAATTGTCTAACTTGCGCAAACTGATTTTTGGGTTGGGTCGGCGAAACAAGAAATCATCTAAAAACGATACTTCATCCACCGACAAAAAAGACTATGAAAAAAGTGATGACAGTACCGCAACAAATAGTACTGAAACAAAAAATAAAAATACCTCCGCACCTGATACAACAAACCAATTACCAACACCATCGAACATCACTTAAGTTGCCATTTAAAACCACGTGATTTTTGCCTAACACAATGTGGTGAAGTTATATTCTGTAGAGTCAGGTATTATTGTTCGAGTGAGAGATCAAAATCTTGCCGCAGTTCACAAATATTGGGTTGATAAACTACGCTGCGCATTATATGGTGAAATCATTTCAGCAGATGTACCAATGGACATTGGCGCGAAAAAATATGATGCAGCATTCAAAGCCATTTTAGTTTTGCAAAAATATTACGTTGCGATTCCATTTTATCACCAGGCATATTTTCAATCACTGTTAGGTGTGCCACTGCCAGCATCAACACAATGGCAGCTGGTTGAGGAAATGGGAGGCGCTGCAGTACTTATCTTCCCAACACTTGAGCGTATCGCTGCCAATGGTGATGTGCTTCATAATGATGATAGCCACGTTAAAATCACTGATCTTATTCGTCATCACCGTTTGTATCCAGGTAAGGAACGTACTGGCACATTCACAATAGGATTTATTTTTCGCACTAAAGAACGTGATTTTGCGCTATTTTATAATGGTACACAACACGCTGGTGAGAACATGGAAAAATTATTTCAGAAACGTGATGTCAATTCAAGTGCAGTGATACAAATGTGCGATGCGTTAAGTCGTAACATACCAGCCTCATTTAAAACGATGTTGTGTAATTGTTTGAGTCACGGATTTCGCAAATTTGATGATCTTAAAAAATTTTATTCTGATCAATACATACTCGGGAATTTTTTCACGCTGCTTTGTGCGTGTTGCTCGCCAATGTTTGAACTGAGATTTGACTTCATCTAAGGAAAGCAGATTTCCTTGCATGTGTAACCTCAATAATATTAAGGCTAGTAGGTTATAAATTAGCTGTGGCTGAAGTCACGCAGGCTTGCTGAAAAGTCAGCGTTTGGGTGCTCAGGATGACATCAGAAATACTAAAATCGTTCGTGCTTAATTATATTTGCGCATGCTAAAACCAAGTGATTTTTGATGCATTTCTTGTAGAGATTTAATTTTAATTGGTAAAAATATTATATTTTTATTAAGTAAATATTGAATGCTGCATTTAACTAAATGATCACTTCGACCAAGTTCATGTCGAAAGTCGTGCATAAGAATGATATCGGTAGTATTTGTTGATTGTAGTAAGGCATTATTTAGATTTTCTAAGTGTAAATCTTCATTGTCTTTATGCTTAGACAAATAATCTTTTGCATCTATCGTCCATTTAGCATCAATCAACAAATCCTCATCACTTGAAGTATCAGAAAAATTGAGTGATTGAAATCCGGCTTGTTTCATAAAATTTTGTAAAGCATTAACTTTTTCTTTTTGATCTTCATTTGTTGGTTGAGCAAGATAGTTGCCAGCCCCGCGATCTCCGTATGGCAAACGAATAACTTTTATTTCTCTTTTTACATGAGATCGTAAGTAACACTCATCTATTAAACTTTCTGTTTTAATTATTTCATCAAAAAAATCTTGGTTAGGCATTGTTGAGTAGGCTGTATGAGTATAAGAATGATTGCCAATTAAAAAACCATTTTTAATAGCGTTAACGCCTATTTCTATGCGATTTATTAAAGAATCGCCACGAAAAAAGAAAACAGCAGGAATATCGTGTGATTTTAATAAAGAAATAATTTCATTAGTATATTCAGATGGACCATCATCAATAGTTAAATATAATTGTTTTGGTTTTTTTGCGGCAGCTGTAAATATTGATTTCATATTATCATTCCATGAAAATAGCAATCACAAATTAAAAAGTACCACCTTAAAAATGGTGCTTTTTAGGGATTAAATATTATTTATCAGTCACAAAAATACCAGAACCTCTTGTTCCTGCATATAAGTTATTTTGACTATGAACAAAAGAATTAATATCTAAATTGGTCAAGCCATCATTTAACGGCTGCCAATTTATTCCGCCATTAATAGAAATATAAATTCCCTGTGTTGTACCAACATACACGCGATTACTATTAGCAGGGTCAACAATAATCGAATTTATTTCTTTAACTTTTGGTAAATCTCCGCCAATTTTCGCCCAAGTGTTACCACCATCTGTTGTTTTAAACAAATGCAAATCATCCGCTGTTAAACCAGTCAGCGTTGCTGCATAAAGTATGTCTGGATGAGAGGGATCTATTGCTAAAGCTTGGGTATAATTATAATTACGATTAACCGCGTCAGGACCAAAACTATAATTTAATAGTTGCCAAGTTTTGCCGCCGTCTTTACTTTTATAAATCATGCGACCTTTGATGTTTGTTGATCCTATGTACATTTCTAATGGATTTTTAGAGTTTATCGCAAATTGGCTAATGTTGACCGCGCCATCATCAGGCCAATGGCCAGTATATTTGCTAAAATAAAACCAATGCCGACCGCCATCATTACTCTTCCAGAGAACCAATTCACTGGTTCCTTGTAAACGAGTATCAGCAAAAATTTCACGAGGGTCAGCAGGATTTATACCGAATACGGATGGAACAAATTCATAATTATCATTTTTTTCAACTTCTGCTTTCCGCCAGTTTTTGCCGTAAATATCACTTGTATAAATAGTTGTGTAGATGTTTGTGATATCACTATTTACATTGATAACAACATGAGCTGGATTTTTAGGATTAACCAAAATATTTTTTATATCGGCATGAGTAAATTGAGAAAATTGCCATTGACCATTCTCTGTTTCCCATAAGCCATGATCTTTGATGCCAACATATTGTCTTTTTGAATTGACTGGATCGACAGCTAACGCGGTGACTTCAATATTTTCTATCCCGTCATCAATGGGAGTAAATGTTTTACCATCAGTTGAACTTGACAGCCCAATGCCAGGCCCTGAAACCAGTAAACCCGTATGATCTGGATTGCTTTCAATCTTAACAAAATCTTCTCTATCGCTAAAAAATGCAGGATGTATAAGCTTCCAATTAGCTCCATTATCTGTCGTATGATAAATGCCTTCTTTCTCGACATATAAATAAAATTCATTGGGATTTTTAGGATTAGTAATAAACGAAGTAATAAGATTATTCGTGAGGAAAAGTGGTGTCCACGTTTTTCCATTATTTATATTTTTGAAAAATCCGCCTATACCTGACACATAAATAATACCGGGCGCCGGAAATTCCGCATTGTAAAGATAAGCATGTTTTGAATTATTGACATTTATTAGAATACGCTGCCAGTGAGCGCCTTCGTCATAAGTTTCATATATTCTGCCACCAAAATCACCTCTACTTATCGTTTCTAAATATAAATGATTGGAATTATAAGGATCGATAACTATATTGCGATAAAAAAATTGTTCTTCTAGTGTATTGGTAATTTTAAACCAAATTTTGCCACCATCTTTAGATTTTAAAACCCCACCATTGGAATAACCTGAAACAAGATACATTTCATTTGGATTTTGTTTGTTTATTTTAAAATTATTTAAGAAAAGATCTGGTTTTAAAATAAATTGCCAAGTTTGACCTTGATCAATACTTTGAAATAAGCCGTTTTCTCGAGTGGCTACATAAATAATATTTGGACTAAGTGGATTGAATACAAGACTAGCAAATGTCACATTTTGAAAAATAGAATTATTATTTTTTCTCCAGCTTTTACCACCATCTTCACTTTGATATAAGCCATCTTTATCTGCACCAGCAAGTATGTGAGCATTATTCGATGGATTGAAAGCAAGCGTGCTTATGTTTCCAGTATTAGTAATACCTTTATTGATACTATTCCAGCTGGCATAAGTTTCAGACACTGTACAGAAAAAGCAAATGCAAAATAAAATAATAAAAGATAAATTTTTCCGAAATGACATATAGTTATACCTATCCTTGAAAAATGGATTGTAGTCTAATAATTTTGGTTGTGAATTGATAGCCTGATTAGGTAGTATTTTCTAATTTATATATCGACATTCAAGGAAGATAATATGGCAAAAATTCTTTGCGTTTTATACAAAGATCCAATTAATGGTTATCCAACATCATATGCTCGTGATGACATTCCCAATCTCAAACATTATCCAAATAGACAAACATTACCAACGCCGAAAGCAATTGATTTTCAACCAGGCCAATTATTGGGAAGTGTCTCAGGTGAATTGGGATTACGTGAATTTCTTGAAGCGCAAGGTCATACTTATGTAGTAACAGATGATAAAGAGGGGCCTTCCTCACGTTTTGAAAAAGAATTACCGGATACAGATATTGTTATTTCACAGCCATTTTGGCCGGCTTATCTCACAGCAGAACGTCTTATGAAAGCAAAGAAATTAAAGTTAGCAATTACAGCAGGCATTGGTTCAGATCATGTTGATTTGCAAGCGGCTATTGCAAAAAATATCACCGTTGCAGAAGTAACTTATTCTAATAGCATTAGTGTTGCTGAACATAATGTCATGGTTATTTTGACGTTAGCACGTAACTATGTTTCGTCTTATGAATGGGTGATAAATAAAGGTTGGAACATCGCAGATTGTGCTGCGAGAGCTTATGATATTGAAGGGATGACAGTCGGTCTTGTGGGCGCTGGTCGTATTGGTTTAGCAACAATGAAAAGATTAAAACCATTTGATGTGAAATTACATTATTTTGATCGTCATCGTTTACATGATGCTGTGGAACAAGAATTAAGTTTAACTTATCACTCAAATGTTGAATCCATGGTTGGTCATTGCGATATTATTGCAATATGTTGTCCGCTTCATCCGGAAACTGAACATTTGTTTAATACTAAAATGATTAGCAAAATGAAACGCGGTGCTTATCTTATTAATACAGCGCGCGGGAAAATTTGTGAACGTGATGCTGTAGTGAATGCACTTGAAAGCGGACAGCTTGCTGGTTATGCAGGTGATGTATGGTTTCCGCAACCCGCAGCAAAAGATCATCCATGGCGAACGATGCCGCATCATGGCATGACACCGCATGTTTCTGGTACAACATTATCTGCGCAAGCACGCTATGCAGCGGGTGTGCGTGAAATATTAGAATGCTATTTCGAAAATTGTCCCATACGTAACGAATATTTAATTGTAGATAAAGGTAAGTTAGCAGGTGCCGGTGCACACGCTTATAGCGCAGGAAGTGCTACCATGGGTGCAGAAGAAGCAATCGCTTAATTTATATCCTATTTAACGGAGACGGATCTCATGATGAAATTGACAGCAAACGCAACATTAACAGCAATATTATTATGTGTATCAATAAAAAGTATTGCCTGTACAGATTTTCGATTAACGGCACAAGATGGAACCATTGTTATTGCGCGTAGTTTGGAATTCGCACAAGACTTGAAATCTAGTTTGATGACGTCTCCGCGCGGTAAGAAATTTTCCGATACGGCCCCTGATGGAAAACCAGGAATGAATTGGACAGCTAAATATGGTTATGTATTTTTAGATGCATTGGATTCAGGCATTACCGTAGATGGCATGAATGAACAAGGCTTATCTGTAGAAGCATTATATTTACCAAATGAAACACAATATCAAACTGTGCCTGATGGTAAAGATAATCAAGCAATCGCCTATTTTCATTTGGGTGATTGGATACTTGGAAATTTCAAAACGGTTGATGAAGTAAAACAAGCATTGCCAACGGTTTATGTTTTTTCTCAAGCTTTACCACAATTTAATAATTTTGTGTTTCCTATTCATTTTGCTGTTTACGATAATAGTGGCAAAGGGTTAGTGATTGAGTTTATCAACGGAAAATTGACTACATATGATAACGAAGTAGGGGTGATGACGAATTCGCCTGCTTACTCTTGGCATATAACCAATCTTCGTAATTATGTTAATTTAACACCCGCACAACCAAAACCCATCATAGATAATGGCATAAAATTTATTGCAACAGGCCAAGGCGCAGGCATGATGGGATTGCCTGGTGATATTAGTCCGCCATCACGTTTTGTAAAAGTATCGATTATGAAAAACACTGTTCTAGCTCCAAATAATGCCAATGAAGCGGTTAACATTGCACAACATATTATAAATAACGTGGATATTCCATTGGGCTTTGTACGTGAAGGACAAGCGAGCGATAAAGCATCTAGTGAATTAACGCAGTGGGTGGTATTTAAAGATTTAACACATAAAATGTTTTATTACCGAACTTATGGGGATTTAACATTACACGCAGTCGATTTAACCAAACTTAATTTAGCAGAAAATTCACCCATTTTAAAAATGCCTATTACTAGTAAGCAATATGTGATGGATATGACTAAGCAATTTATGGGAGCAGGGAAGTAAAAGCAGCCGTTCGCCCTGAGGCTGATAGCGCCCCTCATAAAACTACGCGTCGTTAAGTAATTCATTAACAAAATTGTCCATGAACGCCCCCTCTCCGCCCACTGTCTTTAACTAGTCAATAACGGTCGCAGCGGAGAGGGCCGGGGTGAGGATAATTATGAATAAAATATTAATGTATAGAGCATGAGTTGTACAAAGCACCTCCTGATGCAGAACGTCATTTAGGTATTTACAAAAACTGAAAATAGGATGAAGGTTATTCAGGATGTGCTGAAAGATAGTGATTGACCTCACCCCGGCCCTCTCCGCTGCGACCGTTATTGACTAGTTAAAGACAGTGGGCGGAGAGGGGGCGTTCATGGATAATTTTGTTAATGAATTACTTAACGACGCGTAGTTTTATGAGGGGCGCCATCAGCCTCAGGGCGAACGGATTATCAAAACGAAAGGATTTATCAACAACGAACCTAACCGATATACAACCACGACAGACGCTACACGACTGTAGCGAAACTTTCTTTTTCCCTTTAGCATTACGAGGTTAACGACAGGATACTTTTTGTGACACTTATTTATTACAAGCTCATTGCCGCGATACTGATTTTCTTCACTAGTTTCGTCACTATCATTTATCCGCTTAAAAGTAAGAAAAAATCGACTGCAACAGAAATTGGGGAGCCGGAATCATTCGAATTAGGCGAAGCACTTGCAAGCGGTATATTTTTAGGCGTGGGTTTTTTTCATATGCTGCCCAATGCAATCACTTCCTTTCAAAAACTTTATAGTGGAATCCAATTTCCTATTCCTGAAGCCATTATGGTTGGCGCATTTTTATTATTGGTCTTTTTAGAAAGATTATCTTTTTCATCAGCAACCGTATCGCCAAAAAAAATAATCCCCTATGTTTTGACATTAATATTAATTATTCATTCATTAACAGAAGGCGCTGCACTCGGCATCGGTAGCTCTGTTGCTGAATCCATGATTATTTTTATCGCTATCATGGCACACAAAAGTTCAGCGAGTTTTGCGCTATGCGTCACACTGATGCGATATCAACTCTCTCTATCGCACATTATCACTATCATGATTTTGTTTTCATTAATGACACCGATTGGCATAGGATTTGGCGCTATCATTAGCTTACATACGCAATCCGCCAAAGGTGAATTGATATCCGCTATCTTTGATGCATTTGCCGCAGGAACATTCTTATATATTTCCACTTTACATCACGTACGCTTTCATCAACGCGCAGAAGAAGCGCATGCATTATTGGAATATGCATTTCTCGCAGCAGGTTTAATTGCGATGGGTGTAATTGCTGCGTGGGTGTGAAAAGAAGGAGCCAAGATAAATCATCAACCATGTTTAACATGGTTGATGATTTATCTTGGCCCCTTCTTCACTAACTACTCAATCAACCCCAATTCCTTAACAATATCGCGCTCTTTACGCAATTCATCCAACGTAATATCAATCATTTTTTGGCCGTACTCATTTTGCGTCAACCCAGTCACGACTTTTAATTTGCCGCCTTCTGTTCTGCAAGGTACAGAAAAAATGAGACCTTCATCAATACCATATTCACCTTGCGAACAACGCGCGACAGAAAATGTTTCGCCTGCCACAGTGTCATGCACTAAATGATAAACGGTCATCAGTGCCGCATTAGCAGCAGATGCAGCAGAAGATGCACCGCGTGCTTTAATGACTGCCGCACCACGTTTTTGTATCATTGGAACGAATTCATTCTTCAACCAATCAATATTAGTAATAATATCTGTCGCAGGTTTATCATTAATTTTTGCATGATAAAAATCAGGATATTGTGTCGATGAATGATTGCCCCAAATAATCATTTCTTTTACCGCTGTCACATCAACACCCGCTTTGATTGCTAACTGACTACGCGAACGTAATTCATCTAACATCGTCATCGCATAAAAACGATCACGTGGAACATCAGGCGCATTATGCATGGCAATTAAACAATTGGTGTTGCATGGATTACCAACAACAAATACGCGAACATCCGCTGCTGCATTGTCATTAATAGCACGACCTTGTGTCGTAAAAATTTTGCCATTGATATTCAAAAGATCAGATCGCTCCATGCCTTCTTTACGTGGCACCGAACCCACCAGCACTGCCCAATTCACATCTTTCATTGCAACATTTACATCAGAGGTAGTAACCACATTTTTTAACAAGGGAAATGCGCAATCTTCTAATTCCATTCTTACGCCGTTTAAGGAAGGCAGAGTTTGCTCAAGCTCTAATAAATTTAATTCTACATCCGTATCTGGACCAAACATTTGGCCTGAGGCAATTCGAAAAATTAAGGCATAACCAATTTGGCCAGCCGCACCGGACACAGCAACTTTTACGCGCTTCTTCATTATGAACTCCTAATTTAACCTGCTATAATTTGCCGCTATTCTAACCCTGATGTTTGTTTATGCCAATTTTTACTGCTGCCATTCCGCTTAGCCTATACATTCATATTCCTTGGTGTGTGCGTAAGTGTCCTTATTGCGATTTTAATTCGCATCAAATGAAAGGGTCTTTGCCGGAAGAGATTTATGTTGCCGCTTTGTTAGATGATCTGGAACAAAACCATCATCTCATCCAGGATAGAACAATACGCACTATCTTCTTTGGTGGCGGCACCCCCAGCTTGTTTTCGGGCGAAGCGATAGAACGCATATTAAAAGGCATCGCCGACCGAGTCACATTAGACACACAAATTGAAATCACACTGGAAGCAAACCCAGGCACGGTTGATCAAGTTCGATTTCGCGATTTCCGTCAGGCAGGCATTAATCGCCTTTCTCTAGGTATTCAAAGTTTACAAAATGACAAATTAAAAGCGCTGGGCCGCATTCATGACAGTGAGAGTGCAATGCAGGCAATTACCATAGCGAAAGAAGCAGGTTTCGATAATTTTAATCTGGACTTGATGTACGGATTACCTGATCAAAGCATAGAAGATGCTTTGCAAGATATCACTATGGCGCTTCATTTTGCGCCAACTCATTTGTCTTGGTATCAACTCACTATCGAGCCCAATACTTTCTTCCATCACCAACCACCGCCATTACCTACAGATGACATCACATGGGAAATGGCACAAGCAGGGCTTTCTCTGCTTACGAAATCTGGTTTCGAACAATATGAAGTTTCTGCTTACACTAAAAATAATCAACCTTGTAAACATAATCTTAATTATTGGAAATATGGTGATTATCTCGGCATTGGTGCGGGTGCGCACAGCAAAATGACGGATAAAAGCAGCGGAAATATTCTTCGCTTCTCTCAAGTCAAGAACCCGCGTGATTATCTTGATCGAGACAAACGTCACGCTATACAAATGAATAAGATTACGGCTGAAGAATGTATTTTCGAATTCATGCTAAATGCGCTGCGCTTAACAAACGGTATACCTTCCTCTTTATTTTCTGCAAGGACTGGTTTATCTCTCGATCATCTTGCAGCTAAATTAATGACCGCAAAACAACGCGGTTTATTGTCAGATGACCCTACATTCATTCGCCCGACTGAATTGGGCAGACGGTTTTTAAATGATTTAGTTGAGATGTTTCTGCCTTGATGTGATTCCCCACCCTAGCCCTCCCCCGCAAAGCGTTGTTGCATAATTCATTATTGCTGCTTAATACGTCTTACGTTCCTCGCAATTGTAGGTGAGGTAATTCATTGATGGAATTAGCCAAGAACGCCCCCGCAAGGGGGCAGGCTAGGTGAGAAGAAAAATTAAACTACAAAATCAACACAAAAACTGACCGCAATACGTATTAACAAAATGATACGAAAGACCTAACGAAAGGAAATCGATGTTGCCGGTAATATTGCCGCCATTTACAACCGAATAAGTAAGATCCACAGCAACGTTTTGAGATAAATCGTAGCTCGCACCTATTCCATAAGTGGGTGACCACTTCGTATTATTTTGTGTCTTACCGCACTCTATCTGACCTGTAGTAGGATTCATGGTCGCCGTACCCGGATTCAATGAGCCCGTACTTGAGTAATAAGTAAATGCCGCCCCTACTTTTGTAAATACTTCGAAGGAAGATAAAGTGTAGGAGAATTTTCCTACGATATCTGCGTTTTTAGTGCCGGCAGAAAGACTACCGCATGTTTGCACCGACGTATCTTTTTGTTTAAATCTAAGGTTTGAGAAATAAGTAAATCCGCCTTCAACAGCGGCCCAGTTATTCATCTTATAACCCATGAAAATACTGCTGCCAAACTGTTGTGTGCGAACAGTAACAGGGGTTGTTTCCGGCGGTAATGTAGTCGCGCCCATGACTTGCGCTTGCTCTTCTTTCCCCGCATTCGTTGCAGGGCCTAGTTGCGCACCTATATAAAAACCAGGCAACACAGCATAAGCATTCATAGCCAACAAACTAAAACCAGCAACAAACACACTCCGTATAATACATTTCCTTTTTTGCATGAAACACTCCTTCTAAACCAGACACTCCACACGTCTAGTGTCGATTATTAAAACTATTGTTTATCGCAAAATGCTACACATACTTTATTTTCTAGCACTTGGCCGCCGCAAGCAGAATAACATGCATTAAACGAAGGCGTACAATCACAAGAATTATTGCAACGATAGCTTGATGAATCAAAGTCACTTACCGTTCGTTGGATAGGTTGATTATTTTTAAGTTGTTCACGCTTATACGCTTCAAATTGAAAAAGCGCATCTTCATGAGCACGCATTTTACAATTTTCATTTCTCACCTGACATGATTCTTCGCAAAAACTTTTATTCTGCAAACACTGAGAAATACACATTTTACCTGCACTAGACTTGGGTGGCTTATAACTATAATCCGTTCTATAAATTGGCCCACATCCCGATAAAATAATAACTGCTAAAAAAAGACAAACGAGCGGAGTAAAAATACGCAACATGCCAACCTCTTCTTGTAATTAGAATTTTCATGAAAATTGTATCTAAGTCTTTATAACAAGCAACTTAATTTATTGCGAACTATATCATTGCTGTATAGGTTAGATAATTCGCGAACGAGTAATGACAACTACAATTTCCTCAACTGCAACTCCCACACACCTCGACCTTCACGTTCTGCTCTACGCTCAAACTTAGTCAAAATAGGCCGATAAGGTGAACGCGCTGCATATTGTCCATCACCGAAAATATTTTCTATTCCTTGCACATTTGAGATTACACGCATCATATGCTTGGCATAATCTTCCCAATCAGTTGCAAGATGTAATGTTCCCGCCGGTTTTAATTTTGTTATAACTAATTGCACAAAATCAGCTTGTACAATTCGTCTAGCATGATGCCTACGTTTTTGCCACGGATCGGGAAAGAAAATTTGTACACCTGTCAGGCTTGCATCAGGTATGCAATTTTTTAATATTTCGACCGCGTCATCATAATAGATACGAAGATTACTTAACGATTTTACTTCTATCCCCAAACACAACGCCCCTATCCCAGGCTTATGAGTTTCTATACCTATAAAGTCACTATCTTGTTGCGCTTCTGCTAACGCCAACAAAGACTGTCCGCTGCCAAACCCTATTTCAAGAAAGCGCGGCGCTTCTCGCCCAAAAATGGTATCAAAGTTAGCTTGGCCATCTTGCAGCTTTAAGCCAACATGAGGCCAAAGCGCAACACGTGCGCGTTCTTGTGCAGTAGTTAATCGACCATCTCTACGTACGAAACTACGCAGTTTGCGAAAATGAGCAGGAATTTGAGTATGCATAATAATTTATATGTTATTTTTTCTGGTGACTGGGAACATAAGCTTCTTTTAACAATTCTTGATAATTTGCAAAACGCTTCGCGCTGATTTTACCATCAGCAATCGCAGCTTGCACAGCACAACCTGGTTCAACCATATGCTGACAATCGCGAAATCTGCAATCCTTGATATAAGGTAAAAATTCTTTAAAACCACCTAAGATTTCCTGCTTAGTGACTGGCCATAAATTAAATTCACGCACCCCCGGCGAATCGATCAAATCACTTCCGTTAGACAAATGATACAACCTGGTCGCTGTCGTCGTATGTTTTCCAGCACCTTTCGCTGTCACCTCACCCACTCGAATAAGATCACTATTACTAAGCGTCGCAATAATCGAAGACTTGCCTACACCAGATGGGCCTACTAAGGCTGCATTTTGCCCTTGCAGCACTTCTGTTAATTCATCTAATCCCCCTTGGGTGCATGCACTCGATAAAACAACGGGATAAGGAATTTTTCGATAAATATTTAGCCTTTCATTTATCGCCTGCTTACTTTCACTATCTAATAGATCTATTTTATTTACGACTAAAACGGGCTTGATATTTGAAAGTTCAGCAGCAAGCAAATATCTATCAACGAGATATTCAGAAAAAATAGGCGGCGGCGTCATCACAATTAACAACACATCTAAGTTGGCAGCAATAGGCTTCATTTTTCCGCGGCCATCTCCTCGCGCTAGTAAAGTCCGTCTAGACACAATATCGGTAATCACACCCACATCGCTATTTTCGAGCTGAAAGTATACTTGATCGCCCACAACAGGCAGCGCCTGATTACGTCGTAAATGGCATTGAATTACCTGCCCGTCTTCCGCTTCAACTGCGACACTATTGCCAAAATAGGAAATCACTAACCCCAGGTTAGTTCCCATAGTATTATTTTCATTTGTTTTTTGCATTTACGTAGTCGCATCATATTTAAAGAGGCTCTATATTACATGAAAATTTATTTAGTCGGAGGGGCTGTTCGCGATCATTTGCTTGGCCTTCCGGTAAAAGAACGTGATTACGTCGTTGTTGGTGCAACGACAGACGAAATGCTAGATCAGGGATTTCGCCAAGTAGGCAAAGAATTCCCCGTCTTTTTGCATCCCAAGTCTTCTGAAGAATATGCGCTCGCTCGGATGGAACGCAAAGTTAAACCGGGTTATCAAGGATTCAATTTTGACGCATCGGCAAACGTCACGCTTGAAGAAGATTTAAAACGCCGCGATCTCACCATCAACGCTATGGCAGAAACACCTGAAGGTGAATTAATTGATCCTTATCATGGCAAATCTGATTTAGACAATAAAATCTTGCGTCACGTCTCAGATGCTTTTGTGGAAGATCCCGTACGAATATTACGTATCGGACGTTTTCTTGCGCGTTATTATCATCTTGGTTTTAAAGTCGCTGATGAAACAATTGAACTCATGCGTAACATGGTTAAATCAGGCGAAGTCAATGCACTGGTAGCTGAACGTGTTTGGAAAGAATTAGAACGAGCATTAGGTGAATCGAACCCAGAAAAATTTTTTGCAGTCCTCAATCAATGCGGTGCATTATCAACTTTATTTCCGCATTTAAACATAGACGGTCCTGGCATACATGCTTTGATAGCAGCTGCGGAACTTACTCAAGATACCACTGTACGTTTTGCTGCTTTATTGCATGCAATGCCGGAAGAAAACATAGATGACAACATCTATGCCAAAATTGCCGTTGCTAATATTTGCAATCGCTACCGCGTACCCAATGCTTATCGTGAACTTGCCTTACTCATCGCATTGAACTTTAAAGAGGCATTTCGTGCACAAGAATTATCCGTTGATGAATTGCTTCATTTTTTTAGCGTGTTAGATATTTATCGACGTGAAGACCGTTTTCAAAAGTTTTTAATCGCATGCCAGGCGATTGCGAAAATAAATGCAGTGATATTTGATTCTGTATGGCTACATGAAGCAGCAACCATAACTAAATCAGTCAATAGTAAAGCTTTATTAACACAAGGTTTAGAAGGCGCCGAATTTGCGAAGGCATTGAAAGAAGAGAGAAAAAAAATGCTGGAGAAATGGATGGGTTGATGCGCTAGCTGCAAGTGTGTCATGCCAGCCGCACGTTTTTGTGCGAGGTGGCATGACATATTTGTATATATTTTACTTCATCAACGAAATGCCTAACCTATACAGCAATAACACAGAAGTCTTTAACATCCCAAAACGGTTTGCTATGATCCAAAAACCTTATCTGCTTAACCAACCCCAAGGAGAGTTTTCATGAAACGTTTTGTTAAAACAGCAATAGCAGCAAGTATGATATTTGCTTTTGCTACGCAAACCTATGCAGCAGATCCAGCTAGCACTGCGCCAGCTGACATCGCTAATATGAGCCCTGCGCAAAAAGCACAAATTGAAGAAGTTGTTCATCAATATTTGCTGCGTAAACCAGAAGTATTAGTTGAAGCATTACAAATATTACAAAAGAAGCAATATCAAGAAGCAGAACAAACCGTTAAAAAAACTCAAGCTGATGCAAACAAATTTGCTGAAGCACTGTTCCATAGCGCGACCGATCCTATGATAGGCAATCCAAAAAGTAAAATTACTGTTGTAGAATTTTTTGATTACCAATGTCCTCATTGCGTTGACATGGCACCTATTACTGCAGCCATCATCAAAGCAAATCCTGATGTACGCATTGTCTTTAAAGAATTTCCAATTCGTGGGCCTATGTCTGAGCAAGCTGCACGTGCTGCACTCGCTGCTAACAAGCAAGGCAAATATTATGATTTCAGCCACGCATTATTAACTATCAACAAACCGCTCACTGCTGACATTATTTTTGAAGTTGCTAAATCACAAGGCTTGAATGTTGATCAATTAAAGAAAGACATGAATGACAGCAGCGTTGATCAGCAATTAAAAGCAAATATGGAATTGGCGCAAAATCTAAAATTGTTTGGTACACCTGCTTTCTTTATTGCTAAATCAGATGTGGATGGTAACAAAGCTCCTATCAACTATGTTCCTGGTGCAATGAACCAAAAACAAATGCAAACTGAAATCGATAAAGCAGCAAAATCATAAAACTACAAAATTACGAGCAGCCATAACAAGCTGCTCGCAACATATAGAAGGAATTTCATATGCTACAACTTGCAAGAAAAATTTTTCTATTTTGTTCATTAGCCATGTTTGCTGTTATAGCAAAAGCAGCGCCGGTTACTGAATTGCTTAACAAACCAAATGACCCTGTTGCAGGTAATCCACACGGTGCCGTCACTGTTGTTGAATTTTTTGATTATCAATGTTCGCATTGCATCAGCATGGCTCCCGTTGTTGCGGCTATCATACAAGCAAACCCAGATGTACGTTTTGTCTTCAAAGAGTTGCCTATTCGCGGCCCCATGTCTGAACTTGCTTCACGTGCTGCACTCGCTGCCAATAAACAAGGTAAATACTATCCGTTCAGTCATGCTCTACTTTCTTCTAATCAGCCAATTACCGAAGCATTTATTTTTGAGACAGCTAAAAAGGTTGGCTTGAACGTAAGCAAACTGAAGAAAGATATGAATAGCCCAGCCGTTGCAAATGAACTCAAATCCAATTTTAACTTAGCAGCGCAGTTACAAGTATCAGGTACCCCTGCATTCTTTATTGCAAAAACAGGGACTAGAAATAGTAACGATGTAAACTTCCAATTGGGCGAAATGAGCCAAGGGGAATTACAGACTGCTATCGACAATGCTAAGAAGTAAGCTTTAGCAAATCCGCGTTATTGCCCCCCACCCTGACCCTCCCCCTTGCGGGGAGGCATTGTTGCATAATTCAAATGTGTCATCCTGAACAGGCGTTTTTTGCCTGTGAAGGATCTTTTTC
>DAIEGU010000134.1 GCA_027356065.1 Gammaproteobacteria bacterium | reverse complement strand
AACGCCTGTTCAGGATGACAATTACGAATTCCGGGGTGACCGAAACGAATCACTTACAAAATTACTTAACCTTGCTTAGTAGGTGGTCTATCTTTATCATTTTCTACACCTAATTCAAGTAAGCACCGTAATATTTCATCTAATACGTTTTTCTTGCCCTCAGCGGTGGTTGCTAACATATTTTCTTCTTCTGCAACAGCCATTTCACGTTCGTCATATGCCCAACGATGCAAAATATCTATTTTATCAAGACGAGAGATTGATTTATCATCGATGACATCATGCGGTGATTTAAAAGTTTTTGCAGGATCATTTTTTGCTTGGATAATATCAATCATAAAATTACTCTCTGCTTTCTTAATTATAGCTCGTATTAATTTAATCACTCTATTTCTCATAAGTGATTCTTATGCAAGCATATTTCTTCTTCAAGAAAGAAGAGCATGTCATATTGGAAAAATTTTTAAAACAAAACAACTAAAATTTATTTTTTACGAAAAGAGAAAAAATGCTTTGTTTCATTTCTTTTGCCGCGTACCCAGCTGGTTAAGCCCGAAACAGCACTAAGAGCAACAGCTGCAGTACCTAAAGAAATATACGGATGTTTTTTGATATTTTTTAAAGATAATTTGGAACCTATTTTGTGACTAATGCTTTTAATGCTTTGTTTTTTTGGGAGTGCTTTGATTTGTAGACGCTTTTTGCTTGTAGGCATTGTCATACTCCTTTTTAATAATTATCCTTTCCAAATAATAGCATTAGTTCAATAATGGATTATTAAGATAAATTGTTGTGATTAATATAGTTGTTCTTTGCAAAAAAACATTCGGTATTTTACTCACATAATATAGGGAAGTGCTTATTGTTGAATGTCGCATTGTTCTGGAAAATAAATAATTAAAAGTACATAGGAAATTAGTACAAAAGGAGTAAGGCTCATGGCAGATACTCGACAAAATCCGAACAATTCAGAAAATGTAGATAAAAATATTACGAAAGCTGCAATTGGAATAATCATCGCTTTAATTATTATCGTTATTGCTTTTCTTTATTATTACAATCATAGATCTACTAAAATTATCATAGTAGCAACACCTGCAACTGTCACTGTGATACCGCCAACACCAGTTCAACAAGCAATCACTCCATCTGTACCAACACCACCACCACCACCGGCACAAACAAATAAAATAACAACCACAGGTACTTATTAGTATTGATAGAGCGAACAGATTTATATATTTTTATTGCATTAGCGAATTACTTAACCTATAACAATAATGCGCTATAAGTAACGCAAGATAAAAATGTCGCTGAATATTTTTATGCGCAACAGCATTAAAAATATTGCGTTCTAAATTCAAAGTCGTTAATTTATGAAAGCACAACTAACGAAATGGACTTTGAATTATTTATGAAATCAATTTTATTTTTCTTTTCACTTTTAATATCTAGCTGTGTATTTGCAAAAATATGTATTACACAAAGTATACCTTTTCAAAATATTTCTCTATTTCCTAATTGCAGCATACAATCAAATTTTTCATTTGGTAATTTTAGTCAAATGTTTTGTTTTACAAATTCATCACAAACACTAGGAGTGATAAGCTGGCCATCTCCAACAGGCCCTGCTTCAGGTAATCTTCCTATTGAATTATCGACTAATCCAGTATTTTCAGGCAGTCCTATTAATACATCGGGCACCATTACTATTTTGAATAATACACCAGTCACTATTACGGTAAGTTGTGTTTATACATATTGATTAACACAATATAAAGGGAAGTTAGTAGAGTAAGTAAATAAAATAATTCAAATTATTTTATTTACAATTTACATTCAATTAAAATCCGAAAATTTTTTAAACATTGTTTACATTACTCGTCTGTGAAAAATGACATAGCACGACAGTCACTCATTTTCACCAACAAATTCGCCATTACATAAATTGACTTTTTTGCCAGGCGTTGCTGAAACACGCGCTCCTGGCAAGATGATACCTACTAAATTTAACGGATCAACAGCGGCTATCGTTATGATATCGTTTTTGAGCGGTTCTTTTTTGATAGCACGTAGAGAATCAACCGCATAAGGTAATGCAAATTGTTCACCTAAAAATCCATCTACAAAACGTCCACCACGAATTTCACCACGATCTTCCAATCGTCGAAAAGCGAGCAATAACTCTCTCCAGCTAGGAATATTTTTTTCTCGCGCTAATAAATCTCTGAAGACAACACCATAACGTGTTAATAACATCCAACAAATGGCCTCAATTTGTTTTTGTTGATCGACTATTTCTTCTGTGTGTAAGAGTGACCAACGACCACTACTAAATCGCGGGATACGACGTCTGTGCTTCTTTGCTAATCGACGTTTTGGTTCGATTAATGCACGTAAATTATCAAATCCATCAGCAGTTACAAATCCTGCAGCTACCAATTCCCAAAGTCCAGTTTCAACTTCAGATTTAAGATGATTTGATCCACGCACAATGTCAGCAAAGAAAGAAGCGCCACGTTGTTTTAAATAGTCATAAACACTTTTAGCTGCATGACTCAGTGCAGATGTCGTCTCGTGTACCACACTACGCTCATTGCTTACAGGGAATGTCACCTTGCACTTGTTGCGGGGAATCCAATCTGTTTCCTCACGAATGAAAAAAGTAATAGGTGCAATACTAGTTGGCATGATTCTTTTTTTGTTGATTGTAATTTTATTATCTTCAACAGTCGCAGGATGAGGTGAAATTCTTCCCCAGCCAATGACGCCTGATAAACATAAATGATCCAGCATGCTTGAATCGTAATCACTAACTCGATTAGCTAAAATTTGTTTTTCCCATGCGTTGGCTGGAATTTCAAAACCTTGCAATTGATGTAAGACTTCAAGGACGCCATTCTCACCACGCAATTTTGTGTCCGATGTGCAATGCTGCCAACGTAATAACCAACACATAAATTGAGCAGCTGTCACCGGTTCAATTTCTTTACGCAATCTTCCCAGTGTTAAACGATGAATTCTTGCTAACAATCTTCGCTCACACCATTGGACGTCATTGGTGCTTATGTCATTTTTAAATTGACCACGTAATATTAGGCCTGTCGATTCTAATTTTATTAACGCTTGATCAAGATCAGCAATATTAACTGCTAATTTTTCATTTAATTCTTGCGAGGTAATGGGGCCACTATGCAACATCCAGCCATGAATTAAAGTAAGAATAGCTAGTTCCTGGTCAGGCGTTGTTATCTCAACATCAGGTGTTTCTTGTAATAAGATTGCATCAGGATAAATAGCTTTAAATGTTTTTGCTTTTTCAGCCGCAAACCAAAATATTTTATTTTTTACTCGCCCAATGCCAACTCGATTTGTTTTAGTAAGCTCAGCAAAATAAAGCTGCCAATTAATAGACGGTGATTGCGGCAAAGCAATGAATGTTTGCAATACATCGTGCAATTCATCTGCGTTTCTAACGTCTGGCCATGCTTGTTGCTGTACTTCAGCAATGGCCGCGTTATCGAGTTTTCCTGCTCCTTGTAGAACTGCTTCGGGCAATATACGCCGCATTTCAACGGCGCGTGCTCTACGTTCTTCAAGGGGCGCATCATCGAGATAAGCATAAGGATTAGCATTTAAAATTTCATGTGAAAATGCAGAAGGTGTGGGTGTATCGACAGCAATACATTGAATCGATTGATTGAGAATATTTTTCAATAAATCATCCAAGCCTTCTGCATCTAATGCATCTGTGAGTGCTTCTTTCATGGTTTCATTAATTAATGGATGATCTGGCAGCTCTACATCACGGCCACCTAAATTATCTTGGCAGGCTGCGGCATCTGGAAATACTGCAGCTAAAAGATCATCAGATAACATGCGAATAATATTTGGCGGTACTTTTTTTCCGCGACGAAATCTTACTAATGCTAACGAGCGTGTGGCAACCCAACGCCATCGCGTTGTAAATAAAGGTGATTGCAACACAGCTTGAATCAACACATCTTTAATCGTGTTGGGATGTAAAAAATGAAAAACATCGGCAAGCGGAAAGCTGTGTTGTTCAGCGAGTGCGATATTCAAACCATCATCTGTTGCAGCAGCTTGTAATTCAAAATTGAATGAGCGACAAAATTTCTTTCGTAAAGCAAGTCCCCATGCTTTATTAATTCTTGCACCAAATGGAGCATGAATAACTAATTGCATGCCACCGCCTTCATCAAAAAAACGTTCGGCAATAATACGTTTTTGTGTAGGAACAGCACCTAAAACAGCTTGACCTAATTTTATATATTCAACAATTTGTTCAGCACCAGATTGATCAACAGCACAGTTAATTTTCAACCATTCGATTGCTTGTTTTTCTGCATCTTTCAATTGATGAGAAAGTGGTAGTAAGTTGCCTAAAGTTTCTCGAAGATTTGAAACATATAAAGATAATTCTTTAGTACGTGCTGGCGCTTCACCACGCCAAAATGGAACGCTGGGTGGTGCGCCATGTGCATCTTCAACTAATACACGGCCTTTTGCACTTTCAACCCGTTTAATTTGCCAAGATGTCGTGCCAAGCAAAATAATATCACCACGATTGCTTTCAACTGCAAAATCTTCATCTAACGTACCAACCATGATGCCATTGGGTTCAGCGATGACTGTAAACAAACCATTTTCTGGTATTGCACCACCACTTGTTATCGCAGTGATTCGGCTACCACGACGTGCTTTTACTATACCATTGACCCGATCGCGTAATAGATAAGTTCCATAGCGTCCGCGTGAAGCAGCAATGCCATCTGATAACATAGTGAGTATTGCATCAAACGTTTCTTGCGATAATGCTCGATAAGGATAGGCTTTTTTGCAGAGTTGATATAAATCTTTATCACGCCAATCTTGTGTTGCACAGGCTGCTACAATTTGTTGCGATAAAATATCGATAGGTTGGTCTGGAAAAATTAATTGATCTAAATCGCCGTCACGTATCGCATGTACAAGTGCAGCGCATTCTATTAATTCATCTCGCGTAGTAACAAAAAATCGACCTTTAGAAATTGCGCCATGCCAATGTCCTGCACGACCAACACGTTGCAAAGCAATAGCGATTGCACGTGGCGATCCAATTTGGCAAACAAGATCAACCGTACCAATATCAATACCTAATTCTAATGATGCGGTTGCAACTAATGCAGATAATTCACCCTGTTTTAATTTGGTTTCAGCAGTTAATCTTAATTTACGTGACAAACTCCCATGATGTGCTGCGACTTTATCTTCGCCTAAGCGTTCTGATAAATGATGTGCAACGCGTTCCGCTAAACGTCTAGTATTAACAAATATCAAGGTAGAACGATTTTGTTTTGCCAGTTCTGCAACACGATTATATATTTCATCCCACATTTCATTGGATGCAACAGCACTCAATTCACTATCTGGTACTTCAATTGCTAAATCAAGTTGACGCGCATGGCCAATATCAATGATGGCAGGTTTCGGTCTATCTGCACCGATAAGAAAGTTAGCAACATGAGTGAGTGGTTTTTGTGTTGCGGAAAGTCCAATGCGCACAGGTGATTTTGTGCATAATACTTCTAAGCGTTCAAGTGATAATGCTAAATGTGATCCGCGTTTATTATTTGCGAGAGCATGAATTTCATCAACAATAACCGTATTTATTGTTGCCAATAGTGCACGACTTTTTTCTGCTGTTAATAATATATAAAACGATTCAGGTGTGGTGACTAAAATATGCGGAGGTTTTTTTAGCATATGGGTTCGTTCACGTGTGGGTGTATCGCCCGTGCGCACAGCCACGATAATTTCTTGCATAACTAAACCACGTTCATGTGCAAGCTTGGTAATTTCAGCGAGTGGTTGCATTAAATTTTTTTGAATATCGTTAGATAAAGCTTTAAGCGGCGATATGTAAAGCACTTCAGTTTTATGTTCCAACTTTTGAGATAAAGCTTGTCGTACTAATTGATCAATACATACCAAGAATGCAGACAACGTTTTACCTGAGCCTGTAGGTGCTGAAATAAGTGTGTTTTTACCAGATAAAATGCGTGGCCAACCTTGCTCTTGAGGTTCCGTTGGTGAACCAAGCTTTGTCATAAACCAATCGCGCACTAATGGATGTGCCCAGTCTAGGGAGCTAATTTTCTTGGAAGTCATAGGCTTAAGTAGTGTATAACACGATATTCAAGGGAAGTTTGTTTAATTATAGATGATTATTGACAGGAATGACGAGATTAATAGGATAAAAAAATGAAGAAATTAGGAATATTTGGCATTAGCGTTTCTATCGCTCTTTATTGTGTTTCTGTACTTGCAGAGACCCAGCAAATATAAGATCCAGTTAAAGCAGAGGGCTGCTTACCTTGGTCATCCTGAAAAATTGTATGGCGCTGAGATTGGTAAAATAATTGCGACGGATTTAAAAGCAGTTGGCATTAACATTGACATTGCTCCTGATGTTGACGTCAATGTAAATCCACTTAATCCTATTATCATTTGCTGATAAAAGCCAGCATGATTTAGAAGATAGTGTAACAAATGATGCAGTGACTTTAGTGCAGAATAACAAGCAATTATTACCGATTAAAATACTTCCTAATACACGAATCCATGTTCTTACTCCTTGGTTGGAGCGAGGTGCGGGTATTGCAATGCAAATAATTAAACTACAAGAAGAACAAAAATTACCAAAAGATTTGCAAGTTAGTTTTTCCAAAATGGCGGATACAAATAATGTATCATCCTGAACAGGTGTTTTTTGCCTGTGAAGGATCTTTTTCATTAATATTTAGATCCCCTTCACAGGCAAAAAACGCCTGTTCAGGATGACACATTTGAATTATGCAACAATGCTTTGCGGGGGAGGGGTAAATAAATGCCGTCCGTTTCTTCTTAAATCCACCATTCGACTCTTTTAATTTATCTTGATCTATAACATTAGCTTTTGCTACGATCAAAAGATTTCATTTTGACTTATAAAACCAATGCGAAATAGAAAATAACCAGCACAATAATAGGGTCTGTTGACAATTCACATAGGCAGCCAGAGGTAGCCGCATGCTAAAGCTACCATTGATGTGTAATTTCTCTTTAATTTATCGAATCGCGTTGCTATTGCACGAAAATGTTTAATTCGCGCAAAAAGATTTTCAAC
>DAIEGU010000118.1 GCA_027356065.1 Gammaproteobacteria bacterium | reverse complement strand
AATCAAATTCCCATGGTGCACGATGCCGAATAATATGTTCATAAGCGGTGAGTGCAACGGAATTCCAATCATCGCTTAATAATAATTCCGCAGGATTTAATCGAGCAAGTTCACTGCGTAATGCTTCTTCACCTTCTACTTCAAGCAAATGAAATCGTCCACCGCTAATATCAAGCACAGCAATCCCGAATTTATTTTCATGTGCATGCAATGCTAATAATAAATTATCACTTCTATCATCAAGAAATGCAGCATCACTCACCGTACCTGGTGTTAACACCCGCACGACTTGACGTTCAACAGGCCCACCCCCAGCTTTCACTTCACCAACTTGTTCGCAAATTGCAACGGATAATCCTTTGCGAATTAATTTCGCAATATAAGATTCAGCAGAATGAAACGGTACACCTGCCATGGGAATCGCTTTGCCTGCTGATTGGCCGCGGGCAGTCAGCGTGATATCTAATAGTCGTGCAGCTTTTTGTGCATCATCATAAAAAAGTTCATAGAAATCGCCCATGCGATAAAGCAGCAGCGTATCAGGATAATTTGCTTTAATACGCAAATATTGCTGCATCATCGGGGTATGTTCGCGCGGTAAATCTAGCGTAGTTTGTGCCATATTATTTTTATTTCCTATTTCCGTTATGATTGCTTAGGAACAAATCTATATACCCTGACTGATAAGGAAGGTAAAGGACATGATATCGCTTCACCAAGTTACAGCTGACTTAGGACACGAATTACAAAAGCAAAAATTAATGCTGGCAACCGCTGAATCATGTACGGGTGGTGGATTAAGTTATTTGCTGACTAGCATTCCTGGCAGTTCAAATTGGTTTGATCGTGGGTTTATCTGTTATAGCAATTCAGCCAAATTAGATATGTTAG
Source organism: Gammaproteobacteria bacterium (assembly GCA_027356065.1). Taxonomy (GTDB): domain Bacteria; phylum Pseudomonadota; class Gammaproteobacteria; order DSM-16500; family DSM-16500; genus Aquicella. The sequence continues at coordinate 11,117 of DAIEGU010000118.1, read as the reverse complement.
AAGTAGAACCTTTAGTGTTAGAAGAGTTCGGTGCTGTGAGTGAAGAAGCTGCACGACAAATGGCAGAAGGCGCGATTAAGAATAGTGAAGCGTCCGTTGCCGTTGCCATCACCGGTATTGCAGGGCCTGGCGGCGGTACGGCTGATAAACCTGTCGGCACTGTTTGGCTTGCTTGGGCGAGAAATGGCGCAACAACAAGAGCTCATGTGGATATTTACAAAGGTAATCGAGAAGAAATTAGATTAGCTGCTATTGAAACAGCTGTTACAACGTTGCTTGCCTGGCTTAAGCAAGAGTAATAAAAATAAAAAGCGGCTGTTACATCGCCCTCATAAATCCGTTCGTCCTGAGGAGGCGCGTTCTTTGCGCCGTCTCGAAGGGTGCGCCGTCTCACAAAGAGCCACCACAAAAAAGGGACGCAGTGCGTCCCTTTTCTTGTGTTGATATGAGTACAACTAGTTATGCCTTCTACGTCTCAAATCATTATTTTCGAGACCTGGAGTACTCGACGCACCAAGACCAAAGGTTGGACATGGTATAGAAGCTACGCGACGACCAAATAGTGCAGCGCCAGTTCCTATTGAACCAGCAACATAACCCGCACCAGCCATTGCATTTTTACCCACAGAACGAGCACCTTCCGCGACTTTTTCACTCACATAAAGCGCACCTGTTCCTACTAATGGTCCAAATTTTTCAAAAGCACGTTCAGTAACAACAGTGAGTGCAGTCACCTCAATCAATCTAGTAACTTTACTCAATTCAGATTCAGTATCAACTTTATCGCCCATAGAATTCGCTAATGCCTCTGTTGCCTTCAGTAATCCATAGCCAACCATCGTTACAGCCGCAAAACGAAGACCCACTCCAACCACTGCTTTCACTTGCTGAGCTTTAGTTGGTTCCATATCTTGAAGGTGAAATGAACCAGTAGATTCAAGATCAGAAGTTATAGAAACTTCACTTTCTCTCGGTCCTTTCTCTTCCTTAATTTCTTCCTCTTTTGTATTTTCTATTTCCTTCTCTTCTTCACCACTGATGCGCGTATATCCATCTAACCTTGGTTTTGGAACAAGACTATTAATTGGCTGATCCGTATAACCAAAATATTGCGTTGGCTGTGCAAGTAACTGATCAAACGCAAGTGCAAAGACGAACCCAGCTGATGGATTATTGATTAATACCTCTCCTAAACCAAAACTAGTCATTGCCGCTTTAAATGCTTCATATGCAGCGATATCTACACCTAAGCGTAAACCTAATTGATTTGGAAGTGATTGTAAAAAATGCAATGTTGGATCTTTTTCAAGACCGATGGTGGGTGTCTTCTTGGCACGATCATAAGCCCATTCAATACCATTTTTTACTACAAAAGCAGTAAAACTGATAACAGCAGTTGTAATGGTTGCATTGTTAATTGCATAACCAACAATCTCTGCCGCAGCATTAGTAGATTGTGCTAATGCAGGACCTGCATATTCAAAAGCATATCCCATGCCTAAGCCTATACCTGAGTTTGTCGCGAGACTGACAGTAAATTTAGCTGTTTCATGAGCGATTCCACGCAATACACTGCCGTGATTTTCCAAATAACGTAGCGGATTTTCGCTTGTTAGTACTGTACGCACACTATTGTAAGTGGAAACGATAAGTGTAAACCCACCAGCAGTCACCATTGGTCCAAAAGGCGCAGGCACGACAGGTATTAAAGGTTGTACAAATCGATTAACCGCGGTTATACCAACCAAACCAACTGCAAATTGATGAGTTGTCTGTGCAAACCATTGGCCATAAGAGGCGAATCTGCCAACTGGTTGTAAAGAATTATTGAAAGGTTTTCCATCATCGAATTGAAATTCTTGGTTAAATTTTTGATCGTCTTCATCGTCTTCTTTGATTTCTTCTTTGATTTCTTTTTCGTTTTCATCACCTGATGATTCAGATGATTCAATTGATACACTCCGCTTGCTAGATTGAGTAGATGGTCCAAGCTCATTATGTAAATCTTTGAATTGTACCGTTCTGCGTTTGTCTTCTTCTACTCCTAATATTGATTCTAAAAGTTCAGGGACTTCTTCCCTTTCTTCCCCTTCTTCTATTTCTTTTTGTTTTACTTCTTCAGCTTTCTTTGTTGATTCGGTGGACTTTCTTAACTCTTCCTCTTTTTTCGCTTTTTGCTCTTTTGAGCTTTTGAGTTTCACTGAATTTTTTGATGTTAAATCGTCTTCCTGAGAACTATGTAATGATGGTGGTCTTTGCATCGCGCATCTCCCTTGATTTTCTAATTTTAAATAATTCTAATAAATATTATTTTTTTGTCCTCGTCGTTTTTAATTTTCTTTTATTTTTATAATTTTGAGACTTTGTAAAAACGAGATCAATTCTATGTCATACATTATTAAGGAAATCTTAAGAAAATGAATTTGCAAGAAAAATTTTTATTTTGTTATAGACTTACAACAAACTGATTGACACATATAATCATCTTACGAATAATAGCGGCTCTATTTTTCTCCCCTATTCTCAAGCCGCCATTCTTACTGTAATCTTCAACGATTGGTTACACTTTCTTTGTCAATTTTATCGCCCGACAAAAGTTACTCTTTTTAACGAATGAATATAAGGAACACTTATGGAAGACAACAAGAAAAAAGCGCTTACCGCCGCATTAAGTCAAATCGAACGTCAATTTGGTAAAGGTGCTGTCATGCGAATGGGTGATAATACTGACACACCTGACATTGAAGCAATCTCAACCGGATCACTCGCCCTTGATATCGCGCTGGGTATAGGCGGTTTACCTAAAGGCCGGATCGTAGAAATTTATGGCCCAGAATCTTCCGGTAAAACGACACTGACTTTGCAAGTTATCGCGCAATGCCAGAAAAAAGGTGGCACAGCAGCATTCATTGATGCTGAGCATGCATTAGATCCTGCTTATGCAAGACGATTAGGCGTAAATGTAGACGATTTACTTATTTCACAGCCAGACACCGGTGAACAAGCATTAGAAATCGCTGATATGTTAGTTCGATCCAGTGCAATTGACGTCATTATTATCGACTCCGTTGCAGCACTCACACCTAAAGCTGAAATTGAAGGTGAAATGGGTGATCAACACATGGGTTTACAAGCACGTCTTATGTCGCAAGCATTACGCAAACTCACCGCCAACATTAAACGCTCCAACACATTAGTTATTTTCATTAACCAAATTCGTATGAAAATAGGCATCATGTTTGGTAATCCAGAAACAACAACCGGTGGTAATGCACTTAAGTTTTATGCATCCGTACGTCTTGATATTCGCCGTATTGGTAATGTCAAAGAAGGTGACGAAGTAATTGGCAGTGAAACTCGCGTCAAGGTTGTCAAAAATAAAGTCGCACCTCCATTCAAACAAGCTGAATTTGACATTTTATATAACGAAGGCATTTCTCGTGAGAGTGAAATTATTAATCTGGGCGTTGCTCAAGGATTAATTGATAAAGCAGGTGCTTGGTTTAGTTATAATGGTCAACGCATTGGTCAAGGTAAAGAAAATGCACGACAATACTTGAAAGAGCATACGGCATTAGCGAATGAAATCGAAACCAAGATACGTGACTTAATGATTAATCTGCATGCACGTCTCATCCGCACTGAAGAACAAGAGGATGATGCTGAAGAAGGCGCAGCTTAAACATCAATCATTGCCGAGTTATGGAATTAGCCAAGAACCCCCTCTCCCGCCCACTATCTTTAATAAGCAATAATGGTTGCAGCGGGAGAGGGCTGGGGCTGAGGGTTAACTCGTAACACACCCGTTAGCGAACATACTCATGACCCAAAAAATCCGCGCCATCATTTTAAATTTACTCACCCGTCGTGATCATTCAATATTGGAACTCACGCAAAAGTTACGCATCAAAGGCCATGTCACAGAAGAAATAACTGCTGTTATTGCCGACTTAGTTCAAATCGGATTAATTAACGAATCACGTTTTGCTGAAAATTATATTCGTTGGCGCACCATGAAAGGTTATGGGCCTATGCGTATTTCACAGGAACTGCAAATACGCGGGATCGCATCCGAGATGATTGCAGATCAATTAGATATCACCGATAATGCATGGCTAACTACAGTGCGTAAATGCTGGCAGAAACATTTCAAAAGCCGCATTCCAACTGATTTTAAACAACGAGCTAAACAAATGCGATTCTTGCAATACCGAGGATTTACTCGAGAGCAAATTGCGAGCGTGTTTTCTCAAATAGCAGAATTTGATGAATGATTCTTTGTTGTCATGCCAGCATGCTTTTAGCTGGCATCCAGTAATAACTCTGGATGCCACCTCGCACAAAGGACGTGCGGCTGGCATGACACCGAGATACAATCCAGCAAAATTAAGGTGCTAAAAATTTAATTAACCAAACTAGAATGAATTATGCCAAATAAAACCATACCCTTTTTAAGCAGCAATGATATACGCAGTCAATTCCTAGAATATTTTCACCAACACAAACATGAAATCGTACCTAGTAGCTCGCTAGTTCCTAGCAATGATCCTACTTTGTTATTTACAAACGCAGGCATGGTGCAATTCAAAGATGTATTTTTAGGCACTGAAACACGACCTTACAAACGTGCAACGTCTTCTCAACGCTGCGTACGCGCTGGGGGTAAACATAATGATCTTGAACGCGTTGGTTATACTGCGCGTCACCATACCTTTTTTGAAATGCTAGGCAATTTTAGTTTTGGTGATTATTTCAAACGTGATGCCATTAAATTTGCTTGGGAATTTTTGACTAAGAAAATGCAATTGCCTGCAGAAAAATTGTGGATAACCGTATTTGAAGATGACAAAGAAGCAGAAGATATTTGGTTAAATGAAATCAAAATTGATCCAACACGTTTTAGTCGTTGTGGTGAACACGATAATTTCTGGTCCATGGGACCAACAGGCCCATGTGGTCCATGCACGGAAATTTTTTATGATCATGGTGCGCATATTGCAGGCGGCCCACCCGGCTCTCCCGATGCAGATGGTGATCGTTATATCGAAATTTGGAATTTGGTATTCATGCAATACGATCGTGCAACAGACGGCACATTAACTCCATTGCCGAAACCTTCTGTTGATACTGGCATGGGGCTTGAACGTATTTCCGCTGTGCTGCAAGGCGTGCATAACAATTACGATACGGATCTTTTTCAACCACTCATTAAAGCCGCAGCCAAATTAGCTAACACTAACGATTTAACTAATTTCTCCCTGCGTGTTATCGCTGACCATATTCGTTCATGCAGTTTCTTAATTGTAGATGGCGTATTGCCTTCCAATGAAGGACGCGGTTATGTATTGCGTCGTATTATTCGCCGTGCATTACGTCATGGAAATAAACTGGGATTGACTCAATCATTTTTTTATCAATTAGTCGCGCCCTTAGTCACTGTGATGGGTGATGCGTATCCAGAACTTAAAAAAGCGCAATCACACATAGAAAAAGTATTGCGCCAAGAAGAAGACCAATTTAGCACGACACTTGCGCAAGGATTAAAACTCTTTGAACAAGTTATCAGTGAATTAAAAGGCGATATCATTCCTGGTGAAACCGTTTTCAAACTATATGATACCTATGGTTTTCCAGCCGATTTAACTGCTGATATTGCGCGCGAACGCAATTTAATGATCGATTACGATGGCTTTGAAACAGCGATGTCAAAACAACGCGAGCGCTCTCGACAAGCAAGTCAATTCACGACTGAATACACCGTTGCACAAGACACACAAGCAGCACCTACTGAATTCACCGGTCACAAAAATTTATTGCAAACAGAATTACCTGATACCGGCAAAGTGCTTGCCATTTATCGCGATGGTAAATTTGTTGAAGCATTAAATACCGGAGAAAAAGGCTCGATTGTGCTGGATAAAACCCCTTTTTATGCTGAATCAGGCGGTCAAATAGGCGATCAAGGAGTTTTGCGCATAGACAATCAAACATTTTTTAAAGTGTTAGATACTATCAAGCAAGGCCATATGCATTTGCATTTAGGTAAACTGGAAAAAGGCTCATTACAAATTGGTGATGAAGTTATCGCAGAAGTGGATGCAAAACGTCGCGCTGCCACCGTGCTAAATCATACGGCAACACACTTATTACATATGGTGTTAAAACAAATCCTGGGTGAGCATGCCATACAAAAAGGTTCTCTCGTTGAACCTGAACGCTTGCGATTTGATTTTTCGCATAACGCACCGCTTACTGAAGATGAAATACGTAAAATTGAACAAGTCGTTAATGATGTCGTGCGTGCCAATTATGAAGGTTCAGTTCGTGTAACAACACCTGAAGAAGCCATTGCAAGTGGCGCTGTTGCACTCTTTGGCGAAAAATATGGTAGTAAAGTTCGCGTTGTACGATTTGGCCCATCAGTTGAATTATGTGGTGGAACACATGCTGATCACACTGGCGATATTGGTATTTTCAAAATTACCACTGAAACTGGCGTCGCTGCTGGTATACGTCGTATTGAAGCAGTCACAGGCGAAGGTGCAATTCGCTACATTGAAAAACGTGAACAAGAATTTAAGCAGAAATTAATTCAAGCAGATGAACGCATTCATGTCTTGGAAAAAGAGTTACAGCAATTGAAGGATAAATTAGCAAGTGTCTTTAGTCGTGATCTAGCAGAACAAGCAAAACAAGTTGGCAATATTAAAGTTTTAGCAGCAAAAGTCGAAGGGCTTGATGGTAAAGCATTACGAAACGCGATTGATCATTTAAAACAGCAATTAGGCACCAGTGTTATCGTACTTGCGACCGTTAAAGAAAATAAAGTTGGCGTAGTTGGTGGCGTAACAGCTGACCTTGTCGATAAACTAAGCGCTAAGGACATTGTTAATATTGTGGCTAATGCAGTAGGTGGCAAAGGCGGTGGTAAAGCTGACCTTGCTGAAGCAGGCGGCAACAAACCTGAAAACTTGGAAAAAGCATTAGAGTCTGTTTACACTTGGGTGCAAGAGAAAAGGTAATCATCCTATATGGCACTGATCGTACAGAAATATGGCGGCAGCTCAGTCGGTAATTTGGATCGCATTCATCATGTGGCCAAAAAAATCATGTCAGCAAAAAGTGCGGGGCATGAAATCGTAGTGGTTGTTTCTGCTATGTATGGCGAAACAGACCGCTTGATTCAGCTTGCAAATGCACTAACACAATCACCCGAACCGCGTGAATTCGACATATTGATTGCAACAGGCGAACAAGTATCCATGGCATTATTGAGCATGGCATTAAACGCAAACAACTGCCCAGCCCGCTCATTTACAGGCCCGCAAATAGGAATTCAAACTGACGATATTCACACTAAAGCGCGTATTTTAGAAGTCGATACCACCGTCATTAAACGCGAACTGAAGGAAGGACGCGTTGTCATCGTTGCAGGATTTCAAGGTATTAATGAACGTGGTGATGTTACAACACTAGGTCGTGGTGGTTCTGATACAACTGCTGTTGCTATCGCTGCTGCTTTAAAAGCAGATGAATGCCAAATTTATACCGATGTCGATGGTGTTTATACGACAGATCCACACCTGATTCCCGAAGCACGCCTGCTACCGCAAATCAGCTTCGAAGAAATGCTAGAAATGGCAAGCCTGGGTGCTAAAGTACTGCAGATGCGTTCGGTTGAATTGGCAAGTAAACATAATATGCCGATTCGCGTACTTTCAACTTTTTCGGATGGACCAGGAACATTGGTAACATTTGAGGACAAAATTATGCATAAACGTTTAGTATCTGGCATCGCATTTAGTCGTGAAGAAGCCATTCTTTCATTGTCAGGTGTACCACGTAAGTTAGGCACTGAAGGCTTGATACTTGGAAAAGTAAGCGAAGCGCACATTGAAATTGACATGATTGCGCAAAACGCAACCGCTCAAGACACGGTCGATTTTACTTTTACCGTTCATCGCAAAGAATATCCTAAAGCATTAAAAATTGTAGAAGACTTGGCAATACAATTAGGTGCCAATACGGTCAAAACAAACTCCCGAGTTGCCAAACTATCTTTGGTAGGCATAGGCATGCGATCTCATACCGGCGTTGCAAGTACTATGTTTCGATCATTAGGTGAAGCAGGCATCAATATTCAAATGATTACTACTTCCGAAATCAAAATTTCAGTCATCGTTGATGAAACACATTTAGAACAAGGAGTACGTGCTGTTCATAGTGCATTTGAACTCGATAAGCTGCCTCACGTACCTGAAAAAATGTCTATTGAATAACAATTTGTAGCACAACAACCTCATGCCAGCTCAATATGCTTAAAACTTAACTGGCATGATATTAATTGATCACTATACATCCAATTCGAGCATTGTCCTGATATGAATAAAACATTAAAAAAATGCAAATCCTATTTGCAGAATGACGTTTTATTGTTTACTATTGCACACCTTAGAGCAGTCGCCAAGGTAGAAAAACCAGCAAGCTCCAGTGAGGTTCCCCGCTTCTCCTGAGATCCTGATAAAATATACCTTTGGCAATTAAGTTCTTAAAAAAGACGTGTTCAATGCTTAGGGTTATAAAAACACAAGGAAATCATGTTACATGATTTCTATAAATATATAGATTTATGCCTAACGGAACCAAACGGGGATAGGCAGTTAATGGACAAGGCAGTTATATAAAAGGAGATGGACAATGCTCATTTTAACAAGACGTGTGGGTGAAACTATCGTCATAGGTGACGATGTTATCGTTACCGTACTTGGTATTAAAGGTAACCAAGTGCGTATAGGTATTAATGCGCCTAAAGATGTATCTGTACATCGTGAAGAAATTTATCAGCGCATACAACAAGAGAAAAATACAACTCCGAAGCAAGAAGAACCAGCTCCTGCTACGGTTGCAGCACCAACGCGTAAAAAACGTGAACCAAAATCAGATAAAACTGAAAATAAAGAGTAACCGAGTAATTGATTCTGGCAGGAAAGCCGCCAGAATAGATAGGCTTTGGAGAGGTGGCCGAGAGGCTGAAGGCGCTCCCCTGCTAAGGGAGTATGGGACCTAAAAGTTCCATCGAGGGTTCGAATCCCTCCCTCTCCGTTAAAGTGGTCTAAGACCAAGGATTAGAAAGTTAGTTTAAAAGTTTAATGCGCCCGTAGCTCAGTTGGATAGAGTATCTGGCTACGAACCAGGTGGTCGGGAGTTCGAATCTCTCCGGGCGCGATAAATAACCAAGAATAATCAGTTAGTTATAAATCACTATTAACAACTTGCTTTGAGAGATGTACCAGATTTGTACCACACACTCTCTCAGCTGCAATCTTTAAATGATCGCTACTCAAATGCGCATACCGTAGCACCATTTCAAAGTTTGTCCATCCACCTAACTGTTGAAGCTCCTGCAAAGATGTACCATTTTGTACATGCCAACTTGCCCATGTATGACGCAAGTCATGCCAACGAAAATTTTCAATCTCTGCTCTCTTCAAACCTTTCTTCCACGCTTTTGTATTGCATTGGATGATTGGCTTACCTCGGTAAGAAAAAACAAATTGTTGATGCTTACCGAGCTGTTTACGTATTACAGCAATTGCAGCTTCATTCAATGGTACAGGAATGGCCTTTTTAGTCTTTGCTTGATCTGGATGAATTAACGCATGCCTTTTAATTAAATCTACATCGCGCCACTCAAGACCAGTCACATTGGATTGCCTCAATCCTGTCGCCAATGAAAACGTGGCAAGATCAGCTAAATGAGATGGAAGTTCTTGAATGAGACGTTTTGCCTCTTCAGGAGTTAGCCATCTAATTCGCCTCGTGTCCTCTTTAAGCATGCGAATAATAGGTGCACGATCGAGCCACTCCCATTCACGTTCAGCCTTACGTAAAATCGCACGTATGACTTCTAACATACGATTTACTGTCGCAGGCTTTACACCTTCTGCTAATTTCTTCTCAGCTAGTTTATCAAGCACATCGCGTGAAATTTGACTCAAGTAATACTTTTTGAGATGTTTATCGATCCATCTCAAATGCCCTTTGTCATCTTCCAAACTACGTTTATGCTGCGACTCTGCGAGCCATCGCATTACTGCTTCTATCCATGTTCTTTCTGGCTTTTCTTCCAGATAATTACTTTTCCATAAATCAGCCTTAATTTTATCGTGCAAACGTTGCGCTGCTACTTTGTCTGAAGTCCCAGCGCTTTGTTGTACTCTTTTTCCATTGTGACTGATTCTAATCCACCAGACGTTTCCTCTTTTGCAGAGTGCCATGTTGTCCTCCTATCGATTCCAACAACACCCCACGATGTTTTAGCGGCGTTAGAATAAAGTGATCTTAAATATTCAGCAAGATCATCTTCTCTAAAACACCAACGCTTCCCAGGTTTTGCGCCTGGTATTTCTCCATTAGCAACTTTTCTACGCAATCCTTCAGGTGTCATTTTTAAAAAAGCAGCGGCTTCATTTAGATCTAGTGTTCGCATTAGATCTTTCCTTTATACAATTCGGTTCTATCTTAGAAACACGCTGAGTTTTTTCGATTACTTCATCACGAACTATTTGCATGTGTTTAGGCGCATCAATGCCAATTCGCACACGACCGAAATCTCCTAGAACTTTTATTTTTATTTGCCCATCTATAGTGATCGATTCACCAACTTTTCGGTTCAGTACTAGCATTTTCATCCTCTCAAATTACAGAAAGGTTGAATGATACTATTTGTATACACATAGTCAATACATATAGTATTATAAGAAAGGCTCGCAATTTTTTTGGCTTTATTTATCTAGAAATTTCTGGCGAATATAATCGAAATCAAGCTATGTTTAGGCGCTTCGACCTAAACTTCTTCTTTACTCAACACAGACATTTCTTCTTTTAAAATACTTTTATAAAAATTTACAAAATCCTCTAAAGACTTTTTAATATCATATTCAGATTTTGCTAAACTGATTTTAATTAAATATAAATACTGTAAAGCCCCCAATTTTACCCCAGTTCACAACTAGAGAAATTTTGATTTAAGTGGTTAATAAAATTCATTGGTGATAGGTTATTGAGTGCTTCATGTGGTCTCTCCTCGTTATAATGTTTAAGCCAAATATTTGTTA
>DAIEGU010000103.1 GCA_027356065.1 Gammaproteobacteria bacterium | reverse complement strand
GACACATTTGAATTATGCAACAATGCCTAAGGGGGGAGGCACAAGCATAACTGGCATGACAATATAGAGGTCAAGCTCTTACCCTCAACTCATAACTTGGCTGCAAATCACCCGCACTATATTTTTCGGCAATACCATATCCAACGACTGCTGCAAGCTCATCATCAACATAAATTAATGGGATTCTATCTCGCTCCCAAGGCAACACATTCCATTCTTGAAACAAATTCTTAAGGCTTTTTGTACCGCGCTGTGCCAAGCGTATCATTTCACCTCCTTGACGAAATCGTACAGAAACATTTTCAACGTTAGTACGTAAGCCATTTCCCTGTTTTAATTCTGCATGTAAGTAACCGATACCGGGCAATTGAATGGGTTGAATCATGTTCCACTGAAATGATTGCTTGTTTGCGTGTTGATCATGAGATGGCAAAAGAAAAAGATCATCACGATAACGTCGTAATTCTGTATTTCCCCATTGAACACAAGGAGAGCGGTCCCAGTTTGCTAATAAAACTTGCTGCATGATCGTTTCAATTTTTTTCGTGCTAGGTAAACTAATTTGCCGAGAATGAATCCAATAACGCAATAGTAAACGTTGTACAGACGGTACGAATTGCAATAACTTGCTAACAGAAAGTGTATTTGCTTTTGATCCTGCAACCCATTGCATTTTTTCTTGTGCAAATAATTGAAGTAACGATTCTGTTTCAGCACAATGCGCTGCACTTCTTGCGATGGTTGTCGCTACAGTGGGCCAACGTTCTTTAAGCGGTGCTAGCACATGATGCCGCACAAAATTACGCGTTAATTTAACATTGGTATTGGATTCATCATCGATCCAAATTAAATTTTGCTGTCTTGCATGTTCCATCAATTTAGAACGAGTAAAATCACGTAATGGACGTGCATGCATAATGCGTGAATTGGATTTTACTACGGGCATGGCAGCTAAACCTTTAGTACCCGCTCCACGCAGTAACTGCAATAAAAATGTTTCTGCTTGATCATCCTCATGATGCGCAGTCATCAACACATCATTGTCTTTTAAATAAGAAGTAATGGCTGCATAACGTTTATGACGTGCCACTTCTTCTAAACTATCGCCTGTATGCAAATTTATTTCTATCGAGTGACAAATGTAATCAATATGATAATGCTGACAAACTGCTTCGCAATGTTGCGCCCATTTTTGCGCTGACGGATTTAATCCATGATTAATATGAATAGCATGTAACTTTAATGGTAATGTCTCGCGCAACTCTGCGCAAAGCGATAGCAGCACACTAGAATCAAGTCCGCCACTATAAGCAATCCAATAAGTCCTGTCATAACCATATCGTGCAAAAAAATCACGAATGGCGTCTTTCAGTGTCATGGATTTAAACCATATGCCATGATGCGTTTGTAACGTTCATCAACTAATGTTGATATCGGATGAGATTGTAATTCGGTCAACTGTTTCACCAATAGAGTTTTCAGTGAGTTGGCAATTTCATCGTAGTTGCGATGCGCACCGCCTAAAGGCTCTGGAACAACATCATCAACCAAGCCGAGCTTCAAGATTTTATCTGCCGTTAAATTCATCGCTTCAGATGCTTCGGACGCTTTTTCTGCACTTTTCCAGAGAATAGAAGCACAACCTTCGGGCGAAATAACAGAATAAATCGAGTATTGCAGCATAAATACTCTATCGCCAACACCTATCGCAAGCGCTCCACCTGACCCACCTTCACCAATGACAGTGCAAATAATCGGTGTCTTCAAACGTGATAAAACAAATAAATTGCGAGCGATTGCTTCACTTTGATTACGTTCTTCAGCGCCAATACCAGGATATGCGCCAGGTGTATCAATAAAAGTAAGAATAGGCAATTTAAAACGTTCTGCCATTTTCATGATACGAAGTGCTTTACGATAATCCTCAGGATTAGGCATCCCAAAATTGCGTTCAATTTTTTCATTGGTTTTACGGCCTTTTTCATGACCAAGCACAACAACCGGTTGTCCTTCAAGACGCGCGATGCCTGCAATGATAGAAGGCCCCGATGAAAGCATACGATCACCATATAGCTCATCAAAATCAGTAAAGATACGGGATATATAGTCTATTGTGTGTGGTCGTTGCGGATGGCGCGCAAGCTGAGTCACTTGCCATGGCGTTAACTTATTAAATGTTTCTTTAATCAGATGGTTACACTTGGTTTCAAGGCGCGCAATTTCTTCGCTTAAATTGATGTCCGCATCTGTACCCACCATGCGTAATTCTTGAATTTTAGCCTCAAGCTCAGCAATTGGTTGCTCAAAATCAAGGAAATTAATGTTCATAATGCCCGCAATACCCTACTAAAAAGAAGCCATATCATACCCAAAGTTGCAGTTTAAAACTAATAATTCATCACTCAATTATTTAATTTAACTACATAAATCAAGGCAACTTATTCCTAAACTATCTTCTTCTTAATGATGGCGTATTGAAGCTCAGCGTACGTTTTTTATTATTGTTTTATAGAGAAGGCATATCAGAGCTAATTCGTGAGTTATTCAGCAAGGAAGTCAGGTTATGTAAACACTGCTTTAATATCTCTTCATTGAAATCAATCATCTTCATAGGCTCATTTTTCTTTGCTGACAACAAATTTAAAAAATTATTAGAGTCTGCAGTTTTTAGAAAATTGCTTTGAATCTCCTGAGCTAATTGGCTAGGAAGCATAGTAAAAATATTTTGGTTATTTACCGCTAAATGTTTATATAAATAATTAAAGATAATGGATTCGAGTTGTTGTAGATCTTTCTTATTTACTTTATGTGTTTGTCGAATTAATTTGAATGCTTGCTTAATGCATTCAGAGAGAAGCCCGCAATGTTTATCAATTTCGACAACCCATTTTTCTAATTCTTGATTAATTGTGTTGAGTAAATTACCATAATTTTTTTGGATTTCGCTTAATACTTTCTTACCCACATTTTTTAATGAAAACTCAGCTGGTTTCTTTTTTCGCTCCCATTCTTTTGCAATTAAATTATAAATTTCTTGATGTGCTTTTTTATATTCTGGGGAAGAAAATAAAGGATGCTGTGCCAATGCCCTCGCCTCTGCTAAAAGCAGATTTTCAGGTAATTTATTTCGTTCTAAAAACTTATCTAATGCATCACCAAAAAGAATTGCATGCGCCATGGCAGAAGCCGGTATAGGAACATCACTATATCCTTCCACCATTTGGAAATTCTTTACGCAAAATAAATAACGCTGAAACATTTCTTGTTTAAGATTATCGAGAAATGTCGTAAGAATTATTTTTTTTGATTCTATTTGTGGTGCAGTGGCATCGATATTTATATTAATCAATTTTCTGTTTGGATGATTATCGAAGCTATTTCTAACATCAGTATTAAATTGTTTTCTCCAAAACTCAATCATCGGTCGTGCTCGACGCTCAAAAATAGAATTTGTTGGTGATTCAAAAAAATGACTAAATAGCACAAAACCCTGCGGTACACCGACCAACCATTCTGGCAATGACAGGCTGCCCTTTTCTAAGTTTAAATTAATTTCTCGCGCTGAATATTGTTCTATTCTGTTTGCTAATAAATTTTTTATTAAACATTCGGTCTGAGTAAAATCAATTTCCTTTTCATTAATTTCTATTAATTCTTTAATTGCGTTTAAGTAATAATTTTCTGCATCCGATCCATTTTGAAATGGTTTACAATTATTCCCATAAGTTAAAAGAGCAGCCAAATGGGTCAATTCATGAATGAATGTTCCTTTGATTTCTTCAACATCACGTAATCCAGACGTTCTTAAAATAATGGCATCTATATCAAAATCACCAAAGCCTCCCGACTTCGGCGTAAGATTACCGACGTTATCGCCTTTAGCAACAAAAATACGGATAGGTTTATTTTTTGCATTTCTCTCTTCGATGAGTGATGCAGCAACAAGATCTAGTACAGGTCTAAAATTCGGATCTGCATAAAGCTCATCGATAATCCTCTCAATTTTATCTCTGTGTACGTCATCTTCATAAAAAATAGCCGCTTTAATCATTGATGTCGTTAATTGCGGCTGACTTAAATCAATTTTAAGACAAGCATCTTTTACCACCTCGCTTGCTAAATGTTGATAAAAATAATTTTCTATATTTATGGCTGATGCTCCCAACGCAATAACATACGGAGAGAATCCACGTTTATCTTTCACATTAATCAATTCTTTATCTTCATGTAGAAGATAATCGACAATCTCTAAATGATGGGCATAAATGGCAGCATGAAATAAATCAATCTTACAATCTATTTTAGCTTTTAAAACCGTCTGCACGAATGGAAGAACCATTGGAAAATCGACTTGATATAAAGCCGATGGCAAAAGTTGAATCGGTGTTTTTTGATCTTTATTTTCATTCATAACATCTAAGTTTGAATGTGCAAATAAGTATTCAAGAATAAAAATATAATTACTGATTTCTTCTTTATCTTTTGTATCGGCAAGTCTTATTAAAACTAAATGTAATGGTGTATTGCCATTTTCATCCACCTCATTCAACTGATGAACGAAGGCTTTTACCTTTACTAAGTCACCATTCAGAATTGCGTTATGTATATCAGCCATCTCATTTTGCTCTGTGTGTTTTTTGACCTAATATAATTTTTATTAATGAACTTTACTTCCCGCTGTCTATAGCATCCTTAGACAGCGTAGACTCACTCTGATACCCTATAACATCCATAAACTTAGTCACGGATCTTGTGTTTCATATGGAACCTAATTTCATTCATTTACGCTTACATACTGAATATTCTTTAAGTGATGGTTTAACTTCCATTTCAGCACTTATGGAAAAGGCAGCGGCTTTTTCTATACCTGCGGTTGCAATTACAGATATCAGTAATTTGTATGCGACGGTGAAATTTTATCAGACAGCGATTAACGCCGGCTTAAAGCCGATTATCGGGGCTGATATTTGGGTAATAGATGATAAAAATCCGAAAGAAATATCCAGGCTGACCCTGCTTTGTCAGACCAATGATGGGTATAAAAATCTTCTACAGCTTATTTCCAAAGCGCATCTTGAAGGCCAGCAAACTGGCAAACCGCTGGTACAAAAATCATGGCTTGGTCGCTATGCACAAGGTTTGATAGCACTTTCAGGTGGGCTCGAAGGCAATATTGCGCTATCTATTTTAGATAACGACATTGATACTGCGAAAGAACAGTTAACATTTTGGAAAGCATTGTTCCCCAATCGTTTTTATATTGAACTTAGCCGCGTTGGTAAATCACGTGAGCATGATTATATTCATGCAGTCCTTAAATTAGCTGAAACATTCACCGTCCCCGTTGTTGCAACGAATGATGTCTGCTTCTTAGAGCAAGATGATTTCGAAGCGCATGAAGCACGTGTTTGCATTCAAGAAGGTGTCATCCTAAATGATCCAAACAGAACACGGGCGTATACCGATCAGCAATATCTGCGCTCTCCCGTGCAAATGGCTAAATTATTTGAAGACATTCCTGAGGCAATTGAGAATACAGTCCAAATTGCAAAACGTTGTAATGTTTCATTCACATTAGGCATTAGTCGCTTGCCCCACTTTCCAGTGCCAGAAGGTCAAACGACAGAAGAATATTTGGAATTGGTTGCTAAAAAAGGCTTGGATGAAAGATTACAAGCTCTCTACGATACTCAATCAGCAAATTTTGCCGAACAACGTGTGGCGTATGATCAGCGTCTTGCAAGAGAACTTGATGTTATCAACAAAATGGGTTTTGCCGGTTACTTTCTTATTGTTGCTGATTTTACTAAATGGTCAAAAGAAAATGGTGTTCCCGTGGGACCTGGACGTGGTTCAGGCCCTGGATCGTTAGTTGCTTACTCATTAAAAATTACTGACCTTGATCCATTACAATTCGAATTATTGTTTGAACGGTTTTTAAATCCCGAACGTGTGTCCATGCCAGATTTCGATATCGACTTTTGTATGGAAGGCCGAGACCGCGTCATTGAATACGTCATGGAAAAACATGGGCATGATTGTGTTTCACAAATTATTACATATGGCACCATGGCTGCAAAAGCAGTCGTACGTGATGTAGGCCGCGTATTAGGATTGGGTTATGGATTTGTCGATAAAATTGCAAAATTGATTCCATTTGAACTTGGTATCACCTTAGACAAAGCATTAGAACAAGAACCTGTCTTGCGTGAACGTTATGAACAAGAAGATGAAGTTCGAACGCTCATTGATCTTGCACGTAAATTGGAAGGCATAACACGTAATGTAGGTAAACATGCAGGTGGTATTGTTATTGCACCAGGTAAGTTAACTGATTTTGTTCCACTCTACTGTGAACCTAATGCAGCTGATCATCCTGTTACTCAGTTTGATAAAGATGACGTTGAAGCAGTTGGTCTAGTCAAATTTGACTTTTTAGGCTTAAAAACATTAACGATTATCGATAGAGCATTACGCGTCATCAACAAGCAACAAAAAACGCCTATCGATATAAGCTTAATTCCATTACACGATGCTGACACATTCAACATGTTAAAAGCGTGTAAATCAACGGCAGTATTCCAACTTGAATCTCATGGCATGCGTGATTTGATTAAACGCTTACAGCCAGATTGTTTTGAAGATTTAATTGCGTTAGTTGCATTGTTTCGTCCTGGCCCATTGCAATCAGGTATGGTGGATGACTTTATCAATCGTAAACATGGGCGCGCAAAAGTTATTTATCCTCATCCAGATCTTGAGCCTATTCTACGTCCAACCTATGGCACCATTGTTTATCAAGAACAAGTTATGCAAATTGCACAGGTACTCGCAGGTTACACACTGGGCGCTGCTGATATTTTACGTCGTGCAATGGGTAAGAAAAAACCGGAAGAAATGGCCAAGCAACGCGAAATTTTTTGCAAAGGTGCCGTTGAGCGTGGTGTCGATGCAAGCGTTGCCAGTCATATTTTCGATTTAATGGAAAAATTTGCTGGTTATGGTTTTAATAAATCACATTCTGCAGCCTATGCATTGATAGCCTATCAAACAGCATGGTTAAAAATGCATTACCCTGCTGCATTCATGGCAGCCGTTTTATCATCTGATATGGATAGAACTGAAAAAGTTATTTTATTTTTAGATGAATGTCAGTCACAACAACTGAATGTTATTTCACCCAGCATTAATACCTGTGATTATTATTTCAAAGTCATTGACGATAAAACATTAACGCATGGTTTAGGTGCAATTAAAGGTGCAGGTGAAGCAGCTATTGAAAGTATTGTTGCTGCGAGAGAAACCAATGGGCCATTTAAAGATTTATTTGATTTTTGTAAACGTATAGATTTACGCAAAGTAAACCGTCGAGTATTAGAAGCATTGATTAAAGCAGGTGCAATGGATGTGTTTGGTCAGCACAGAGCCGTATTGATGGCATCGCTTAATAATGCATTGCAAGAAGCAGAAAAAACATTACACGATCAAACTTACGGTCAACATGATTTGCTAGGTTCACATGCGGATTCACAAGTACCTCATTATATTGATGCACCAATGTGGAGTGATCAAATACAATTACAAGGTGAAAAAGAAACGCTTGGATTTTATTTAACAGGTCATCCGCTCAATCGTTATAGTAATGAACTTGCCAACTTTATCACCGGTAAGATTGCTGAATTAAGTCCAAGCCAACGATCATCCGTGTGCACTGCAGGTATTATTGCAAACATTCGCACGCGACAAACAAAACGCGGTGATCGCATTGCTATATTTTCGTTAGATGATGGCGCTGCACAAATCGAAGCTATTTGTTTTGCTGAAACATTTCAAAAATACAGATCCTTACTAGTTGAAGACCAGTTAATCATTATTGAAGGCGAAGTAAGCATTGATGATTTCAGTGATGGTTTACGTCTTGTTACTCGCGAGTTATATACCGTTGAACAAGCACGTTCACGTTTCGGAAAATATTTACAAATTAAATTACAAATGTCCAAATTATTGGACGTACAACATTTGAAACAATTATTAGGCAAACATCTTGGTGGAACGAGTCCTGTGATTCTTCGATGTTTACGCGATAATGTACAAGCTGATATCAAATTAGGAAAGGAATGGTTAATTAATCCGACCGAAAATTTATTCAATTCAATTAAACAAGAATTGTCTATTGATGAAATTGAAATGGTTTATAAATAAGTTGCTGTGAAAAATATTTGTTTTTGTGCATTGGCGTTGTTCGTTCGTAATTATTTTTACCCCCCCCTAGCCCTCCCCCTTTGCGGGGACATTGTTGACCCTGCTACATTTTGGTAGACACACCGAACAGAGGGTATAATCAAGTACCCAAGAGGTGTGAAATGCCAAGAAAATATGATTTAGAATTTAAAATCAATGCCGTACGTTTAGTAATAGATCAAGGCATGAAAGTAACC
>DAIEGU010000095.1 GCA_027356065.1 Gammaproteobacteria bacterium | reverse complement strand
ATGTATTTTTGAATATGTAGAAATGTTTTATAACAACCAGCGGCGTCATTCAACTTTGGGCTACGTTTCACCAGCCGAATTTGAACGACGCTTTTATCAACCCCTCTGTTCCTAGTGTCTACAAAACTGTTGCAAGATCAGTCAATAGCGGTTGCAGCGGGAGAGGGTCGGGGTGAGGGCGAACCATTATCTTTCAGTGTATCAAAAATAGCATTCATCACATCTTTAGTTTTTGTAAATACATCATTGTTCCAGAACCGTAATACTTTATATCCTTTTAAATTTAAAAATGTGCTTCGTTCTTCATCATATTTAATTGCTTCAGCATGTTGGCCGCCATCAAGTTCAATGATGAGATTTTTATTAAGACATATAAAGTCGACAATGAATGGTGCAATCACATATTGTCTTCTGAATTTATATTGATGCAATCCGCGATTTCTTAATAAATACCATCAGTGACATTCTGCATCAGTAGATGCTTTACGCACCCCACGTGTTCTATGTATTAATATTTTGTTCATAAGTTAACCCTCACCCCGACCCTCTCCCGCCGCAATCGTTATTGGACTACTAAAAGATAGTGGGCGGGAGAGGGGGCGTTAATGGATAATTTTGTTAATGAATTACCTAAAGGTAATGGCTTTAAATTATTTTCTCGCCAATTGCGGGTCCGCAGAAATAGACTTACGAAATGCGCATTTACTTTTGCCCGCTGCGCATTGCGTGAAGCCGCTTACTTGATACCAATAATTTTTATTGTTCTTTACAGGTTCAAAATGATCTTTAGCTAAATAAGCTTCAAGGTTAGAACCTGTTTTATCCAGATAATAACAATGTATCGCACCATCTTTATTTACGGGATTCATTTTCCATTCAGCAAGAACAAATTTTTCCACGAGCCGATTAAATTGCGCGGCTCGCTTAGAAGATAAAACAGTTCCTTCTTCGCTATCATAAGCAACCCATCCTTTTAATGTTTGATGTTTTATAGCAGCTATATTGGGGCATGTTTCTGCGAAGCTGATTAAGTTGATAGACATTAAACAAATAAAGAAGATGAGTTTTTTCACTTGCGTCATTCCTTTGCCAAGATTTGATACCCATACAATATAGATAACAATAGTCTCGAGCAAGTTATCCTGATTTGATGATTAATCAGGATTCGGGCTGCCCGGTTTCGGAGTTGGGTACTGAGGTAAAAATATATCTTTCTGCTGGTTTTGTGTTTGTTTATATTTACTTGGGTCAAATGAGAAAAAATTCATCTTAAGGCTGAGTACTATGGCATCTATGGAGTTTATTTCTGTTTTTTGTACAACATCAGTTTTAGGCGGTTCTAATCCTTCTTTAACATTAATTAGTTTTTGTAAGCTAAGGTAATGAATTTTGCGTATATCATTAGAGGTCTCCCAGCCCCGTTCTTTGAGGATAGCTAGTAAATCAGCGTGTCTAGCTAATGGAAAAAGATAGGCATAACCTCGGTTGTCGTTTTCACGGTTAAAATAACCATGTACTGATGCAATGTGTATGTTATGGTTTTCTAGAAAAGTATAAAAGCCTGTGCGCTTTTCGTTGTTTCCTGTTACTTCGTTACACAATAATTCCATGATAGGACGGACAATATCGTCAGCTTCTAATTGCCGTTGACTTAAATTAGCATATCCAGTCTTTGGTTTTGAGTTAAGAAACATTTATTTATCCTCAGATTGCGTTAGTTATGATTTTATATATAAATTTTTTTGGTAGAAAATTTTAATACCTGAGTATCTGCTTCATGATGAAACAAGCGATTATCCCGCACTTATGCTAAGCGCGGGATATGATGATGAGATTAATAACGATAAATATCTGGCTTGTAAGGACCATCAACTGAAATATTTAAATATTTCGCTTGTTCATCAGTTAGTTTAGTTATTTTGGCACCTAATTTTTGCAAATGTAGACGAGCAACCATTTCATCTAATTTTTTAGGTAACACATATACACCAATCGGATATTGATCGGTATGCTGCCATAATTCAATTTGTGCTAACACTTGATTGGTGAATGAAGTTGACATCACAAAACTTGGATGGCCTGTTGCGCAACCTAAATTAACTAAACGACCTTCAGCAAGAATAATAAGACGCTTGCCGCTTGGTAAGATAACGTGATCAACTTGTGGTTTAATGTTTTCCCATTGATATTTACGCAGTGATTCAATATCAATTTCAGAATCAAAGTGGCCAATGTTACAAACAATGGTTTGGTCTTGCATTTGCAACATATGTTCGTGAGTAATAACACGTAAGTTACCTGTTGCTGTTACAAAAATGTTGCCGATTGCAGCAGCTTCATCCATGGTGACAACACGATAACCTTCCATTGAAGCTTGCAATGCGCAAATAGGATCAATTTCAGTAATGAGAACAGTTGCGCCGAATGAACGTAATGCTTGCGCACATCCTTTACCCACTTCACCATAACCGCAAACAATTGCAATTTTACCTGCAATCATGACATCGGTTGCGCGCTTGATGCCATCGATTAATGATTCGCGGCATCCATATAAATTATCGAATTTGGATTTGGTGACAGAATCATTCACATTGATGGCTGGTGCTTTCAGTTCGCCGTTTTTATACATTTCATATAGACGATGCACACCTGTCGTTGTTTCTTCGGAAATACCTTTGACTTGCTTTAATAATTCTGGATATTCGTTATGCATGATAACGGTTAAATCACCGCCATCATCAAGGACCATGTTGGGTGTCCAACCATTTGGGCCTGTGATAGTTTGTTTTACACACCACCAATATTCATCTTCTGTTTCACCTTTCCATGCAAAAACGGGAACCCCTGTTTTTGCAATTGCAGCAGCAGCGTGATCTTGAGTTGAAAAAATATTACAGGAAGACCAGCGAACTTCAGCGCCCAATTCAACTAATGTTTCAATCAACACAGCAGTTTGAACTGTCATGTGTAAACAACCCGCGATGCGTGCGCCTTTCAATGGTTGTTGGCTTTTGTACATTTCACGAATAGCCATGAGGCCTGGCATTTCGGTTTCTGCGATGCGAATTTCTTTTCTGCCCCAATCAGCAAGTCCCATGTCGGCGACTTTGTAATCTGTGGTGTGTGCGGTTTTCATTGCGGTTACCTGCATTTAAGTGCTCCTAAAATTTTTCTCACCAAGTTGTTGCCAGCGTGTTTTTAGCTGACATCTAGGCTTTTTATGCGTCTTCTGGGTGCCAGCTAAAAGCATGCTGGCATGACAGAGTTTGTTTTGTTAATTAATTCCTGCTTCACTACGCAGCAATTCAGCTTTATCAGTTTTTTCCCAGCTAACATCGATATCATCACGGCCAAAATGCCCATAGCTCGCTGTTGGACGATAAATTGGGCGTAATAAATCGAGCATTTTGATGATGCCATAAGGGCGTAAATCAAAATGTTGCTGAATAAGTTTGACGATTTTTTCTTCTGGAATTTTGGCAGTGCCAAACGTTTCAAGATGAATTGCAGTTGGTTCAGCAATACCGATAGCGTAGGAAATTTGAATTTCGCAACGATCTGCAAGACCAGCAGCAACAATATTTTTCGCAACGTAACGTGCAGCATAAGCAGCTGAACGATCAACTTTGGATGGATCTTTACCGGAGAAACATCCGCCGCCATGACGCGCCATACCGCCGTAACTATCAACAATAATTTTACGACCTGTTAAACCGCAATCACCTTGTGGGCCGCCAATAACAAAACGTCCGGTGGGATTGACATAGTATTTAGCTTTTTTCAACCATTCTTCTGGTAAGGTTGGCTTGATGATTTCTTCAATCACTGCTTCAACCAAGTTGGAATGACTAATATCTGGATGATGTTGAGTAGAAAGAACAACGTTCGTTATGCCTGCAGGTTTGCCATCAACATAACGGAAAGTAATTTGTGATTTTGCATCAGGACGTAACCAAGGCAATACATCTTCTTTACGTAACTGAGCTTGTCTTCTTACTAATCTGTGCGCATAAGTGATTGGGGCTGGCATTAACACATCTGTTTCATTGGTTGCATAACCAAACATTAAACCTTGATCGCCCGCGCCTTGTTCTTCTTTTGCCGTTCTATCAACACCCATCGCAATATCACCGGATTGTTTGCCAATAGCCGTGATGATTGCGCAAGATTCTGCATCGAAACCAACTTCAGAGCTGGTATAGCCGATGTCAAAAATAACCTGACGTGCAATTTGTTCGATATCAACCCAAGCATTGGTGGTCACTTCACCACCTATAAATACCATCCCTGTCTTTACTAATGTTTCGCAAGCAACGCGCGCTTCTCTATCTTGTGTGAGAATGGCGTCAAGAATTGCATCGGAGATTTGATCGGCGATTTTATCTGGATGGCCTTCTGAAACGGATTCAGAAGTAAATAAAAATTCATTTTGCTGCATAGTTTCCATACCTCTATTCAAATTTTAAGAACCCAATAACTGTTTTTTAAATATCTTTTCGTACGAACTGAATTCATACTCGCAATTTAAGGGGGCGAGTTACTACTTCTCCCTCAGACAGCGCCAACGCATCGCTAACACTAACACCTTGGAAAAATTGCGCAATCATATCATACCGATGATAAGTAGTAACCGCTTTTCTAGCGCTTTTTTTGAAATCACCTTGGTGCAAATACGTAAATCAGGTAAGATGCGCGATTATTTTCATCTAAATAATGATCCAAGCAAGAACGCCCCAACATGATTAAGTCAGAGCCATCAGGGAGATAACATGGTTACACCTAGAGATAGAGCAGATGCAATTCGCTTTTTAAGTATTGATGCAGTGCAAAAAGCCAATTCGGGACATCCGGGTATGCCTATGGGCATGGCAGATATTGCGGAAGTGTTGTGGCATGACTTCTTGCAGCATAATCCTTCAAATCCAGATTGGATTAATCGCGACCGTTTCATACTTTCTAACGGCCATGGTGCCATGCTGCATTATGCTTTACTGCATTTAACCGGCTATGACTTGACTATCGATGACATCAAAAAATTTCGCCAATTGCATTCCAAAACACCGGGCCACCCAGAAGTGCGTGAAACACGGGGGGTGGAAACAACAACAGGGCCGCTAGGCCAAGGGCTTGCTAATGCGGTTGGGATGGCCATTGCTGAAAAACATTTAGCAGCAGAATTTAATCGTCCCGATTTATCTATCATTAATCATTACACTTATTGTTTTGCTGGCGATGGTTGTTTGATGGAAGGGATTTCGCATGAAGCTTGTTCGCTTGCTGGTGCATTGGGGTTAAACAAACTCATCGTATTTTATGATGATAATGGCATTTCTATTGATGGCGATGTGCGTGGCTGGTTTAAAGATAATACGCCATTGCGATTTGAAGCTTATGGTTGGCATGTGGTTACTAATGTAAATGGCCATGATAGTGAAGCAATCCGATCAGCGATTCTTGAAGCTAAATCCATCACAGATAAACCTACCATCATTTGTTGTAATACTAAAATTGGTTGGGGATCGCCCAATCTCGCCGGATCTGCAAGTACACATGGCGCAGCGCTAGGCGAAAAAGAAATTGAGGCCACACGCACACATTTGAATTGGTCGCATGTTCCCTTTGTCGTTCCTAATGAAATTTATGCATCGTGGGATGCGCGTAAACACGGAGATGAGCTTGAACAAGCATGGCTTGATCTTTTCGCGCGCTATAAAAATCAATATCCAGAATTGGCACAAGAATTAATGCGTAGACTTGAAGGCGTATTGCCGCTTGATTGGAATGATCGCGCAAATCAATTAATGCTTGAGCTCAATGAAAAAAAGCAATCCGTTGCAACACGTAAAGCATCACAATTGTGTCTTGATCATTACGCTAATTTATTACCTGAAATGATGGGTGGATCAGCCGATTTAACAGAATCAAATTGTACGAATTGGCAAGGCATGCGAGTTTTTTCTGCTGAAGACCCTGCTGGTCGATATATTCATTACGGTGTGCGGGAATTTGGTATGTCCGCCATCATGAATGGTATGGCATTGTACAAAGGCATTGTCCCGTTTGGCGGAACATTTTTAACTTTTTCTGATTATGCACGTAACGCTATACGACTGGCTGCTATCATGCGTCAACGCGTGGTCTTTGTTTATACCCATGATTCGATAGGGTTAGGTGAAGATGGTCCTACTCATCAGCCTATAGAGCAATTACCTAGCTTACGCATGATGCCTAATTTAATAACTTGGCGTCCTTGTGATACGGTTGAAACGGCAGTTGCATGGCGAGCAGCAATAGAATATCAAGGCCCCACGTGTCTGCTTTTTTCACGCCAAGCCGTTCCATTTCAAACACGAAATGACACTCAAATGGCTAACATTAAACGTGGCGGTTATGTATTGCGTGATTTTGCTGAAGGTAAAAAACCAGATGCCATATTGATTGCAACAGGATCAGAAGTATCGCTCGCTGTTGATGCGGCAACCCAATTGGCTGGTGAAGATATTCTTGTCAGAGTTGTTTCTATGCCATCAACTAATGTATTTCTGGCACAAGATGAAGCTTATCAGCACGAAGTATTACCGCTTGATGTGACAGCAAGAATTGTTGTAGAAGCAGCAGCGACAGAAGGTTGGTATCGTTTTCTTGGTGCTCAAGGGAAAGTGGTTGGCATTGATCGATTTGGTGCTTCAGCACCGGCTAAAGATGTATACCAGGATTGTGGCGTGACAGTTGCAAATGTTGTGATGACCACTAAAGAAGTTATATATTCAGCTGCAGCAGCATCGCATCCTTTTCATGCTAAATGCGCTTCAGGATAAATGCATACATAAGGGCGTCGTCCCGCGATTCATTCGCAGGGCCCAGTAAAATTTAGATAAGTTGGAGGATTAATATGACGATTAGAATTGCAATAAACGGTTATGGCCGTATAGGTCGTAATATTTTGCGTGCACATTATGAAAAGAAATTACATCCTGAAATTCAGATTGTAGCAATTAATGATTTGGGTGATGTGGCGACCAATGTGCATCTTACTCGCTATGACACAACGCATGGCAAATTTCCGGGTGAAGTATCGCATAGTAACAATGAAATGATTGTGAATGGCGATAAGATCCGTGTTGTTGCTGAACGTGATCCGAAAAAATTGCCTTGGAAAGAGTTAAATATTGATATCGTATTTGAATGCACAGGTTTATTCACTACCAAAGAAAAAGCATCAGCGCATATTGAAGCCGGTGCTAGAAAAGTAATTATTTCTGCTCCTGCAACAGGTGTGGATGCAACAGTTGTTTATGGTGTTAATGATCATGTATTGAAAGCTAGCGATACCGTTATTTCAAATGCATCTTGCACAACTAACTGTCTTGCAACGATGGTAAAGCCATTGCATGAAGCAGTTGGGCTAACCAGCGGTTTGATGAATACCGTGCATGCATTCACTAATGATCAAAGTTTAATTGATGTTTATCATAGCGATTTGCGTCGCGCACGTTCTGCTACCCAATCAATTATTCCAACAAAAACAGGTGCGGCTTCTGCGGTTGGTTTAGTGCTGCCTGAACTTGATGGCAAACTAGATGGATTTGCAGTGCGTGTACCCACCATTAATGTTTCGCTAGTTGATTTAACATTTGAAGCTAAGCGTGCAACAACGGTTGATGAAATTAATAGCATTATTAAAAAAGCAGCCAATGGTCCATTGAAAGGTGTGCTTGCTTACAATGACGAACAATTGGTATCAATCGATTTTAATCATAATTCTTCATCAGCTATCTTTGACACTTTTGGAACAAAAGTGATTGGTAATTTGGTGAAAGTGTTAGCTTGGTATGATAACGAATGGGGCTTCTCAAATCGTATGTTAGATGTTGCGGTAGCTTGGATGAATGTATCTGCTGGTGTGACACGTAAGGATGGAACATATGGCATCCATGGCTGAAGTAATGCAAGTTATTAATCGGTATGCACCGAAAGGATTTGTACCTAAATTCGGTATCATTTTAGGTTCAGGACTTTCTGAGCTTGCAGAACAAATTACTAATCCTGTTTCTATTCCCTATCAGGCAATACCAGGATTACACGTTGGGGGTGTTGCTGGACATGCATCTTTATTAGTGATGGGTCATTTGAATGATGTTCCCATCGTATGTTTGCGTGGTCGTTTGCATCTCTATGAAGGTATTCCTTACGATCCTATTCGTACTTTAATTCGTATTGTTAAAAACCTTGGCGCAAGTACCTTTATTGTCACTTGTGCAGCAGGTTCATTGCGGCAAGATGTGGGCCCGGGTGAGTTAATGATGCTGACTGATCATATTAATTTTCATCCAGGCAATCCGCTGGTAGGCCCAAACGATGAAACAATTGGTCCCCGTTTTATTGGTATGGAAGATGCATACGATCCGGGTTTGCAAGATTTAATGCGGGCTGCTGCAAAGCGTACCAATATTAATTTAGCAGAAGGGGTTTATCTTTCTACCTTAGGCCCATCGTTTGAAACACCTGCTGAAATTCGTGCGTTTAAAACATTAGGTGCTGATGCTGTAGGAATGTCAGTGGTGCCGGAAGTAATTTTGGCGCGACATTGCGGTATGCGTGTTGCAGCAGTTGCTGCAATCACTAATTTGGCTGCAGGAATGAGCAAGGAAAAAATTACGCATGAAGGTACGCTGCATCATGGCGCTATCGCAACGCGTAAGTTGATAAAGCTTATTCCAGAATTTATTAAGGAAACGACGAGTGCAATGGTCTGAAGCGATCAAAGAGCATGTTCAAGCATTAAAAAAAGTTGAGCCAACACCTGGGTTGGTTCAACGAATTTTATCTTTAATTGATTTGACCAGTTTGAATGATAACGATACGAATGACAGTATCGCGAAGTTGTTTGAGAAAGCACGCACAGATTACGGTCATGTTGCTGCTGTTTGTATTTATCCGCAATTCATAGGATTAGCACGAACGGAATTTGCCAATTCACCCATCAAGACGGCAACCGTTGCTAATTTTCCATCTGGCGATATGTCACTTGAAAACGTGTTAATCGAAATTAATGATGCGTTAGAACAAGGCGCGCAAGAAATCGATGTGGTTTTTCCTTACCTTCGTTATTTAGCTGGTGAGCGCCAATATGCACATAACTTTGTCGTTGCTTGCAAAGCAGCCTGTGGAGATGAGGTGACGCTTAAAGTGATTTTAGAAACGGGTGCGCTTGCTGATTCCGCTATTATTGCTGATGCGAGCTATGACGCGCTTGCAGCGGGTGCGGATTTTATTAAAACATCGACGGGAAAGATCAGTGAAGGCGCGACGCTTGAAGCGGCAACTACCATGTTGTTGGTCATACGTCATATTACTCCGCAATTAAAACGCTCGGTGGGCATAAAAATTTCTGGCGGCGTGCGTGAATTTGCGCAAGCAGTCCAATATGTTCAATTAGCTGATGACATCCTCGGCCGCGAATGGGTGGCTCCCGCAACATTTCGTATAGGTGCTAGTAAGTTGGTCGATGAAATGTTGAGCCATGTGAAGGAATAGGTCAGTTGTCCCTTGCTCTTTGTCCCTCTACCCTAATCCTCTCCCGCAAGGGGGGGGAAGGGCTAGGGTGGGGGTGACACCGCTACCACGACAACAAAAATGATAGCCTCATCTAACAAACCAATACTGGCCTTGCAGCCCGGATGTGTTTAAAATGAGCCACCTTTAAAAACTACAAAAGATTACCTTATGTCATCTACGTTTCATCATGAGAAAACTGTTCATACAACACTTGCTTGGGTAGTGACTGTTACGGCTGCTTTATTCTTCTTTTATGAATTTATTCAAATGAATGTGTTCAACGCAATTAACTCCCAATTGCGAGAAACATTTCAATTAAACGCAGTGCAAATTGGGCAATTATTTTCGATGTATTTTTATGCCAATGCATTGTTTATTTTTCCCGCGGGTAATTTGTTAGATAGATACTCAACGAAAAAATTACTGTTACTAGCGGTTAGTATTTGTACCTTAGGCACATTTATCTTCACCATCGCTTCTACTTATTGGGTTGCAGCAGTAGGGCGCTTTATGGTGGGATCGGGTGCTGCTTTCTGTTTTTTAAGCTGCATTCGTTTAGCATCTCGGTGGTTTCCGCCGCACCGCATGGCATTGGTAACAGGTGTTGTGGTGACGATGGCTATGTTGGGCGGATTGGTTGCGCAAACGCCGTTTGCATTATTAACTGAATATCTCGGCAGTTGGCGTCATGCATTAATGATTAATACTGTACTCGGTGTTTTTATCATTATTGCGATTGCATGCGTCGTGCAAGATCGTCCAGCTGATACACAATTGGAAGCCAAAGCAGATCAAGAACATTTGAAAGAGTTAGGTTTATGGCGTTGCATTAAGTTGGCTGCGCTCAATCCGCAAAATTGGTTCGGCGGCCTTTATACATCATTGCTGAATTTGCCCGTTTTTATTTTAGGCGGTCTTTGGGGAATTTTATATCTCACACAAGTTCATCATCTCACAACAGCACAAGCATCTTATGCGACAACAACGTTTTTTGTCGGAGTTATTTTTGGGTCACTGGGATTTGGCTGGTTTTCGGATAGAATTGAACGCCGCGTATTGCCTATGATAATCGGAGCAGTTTTATCAATCATTGTTGTTGGCATATTAATGTATGTGCCCGGTTTATCGATGTGGACAATCATAGGGTTATTTTTCTTAATTGGATTTGTTACTAGTTCTCAAGTATTAACTTATCCGTTGATTGCTGAATTGAATCCCATTTATCTAACTAGCACAGCGGTCAGCATTGATTCAGTTTGTATTATGATTAGCGGTTTTGCTATTCCACCTTTTTTTGGTTGGTTAATGGAACAAGCAAGTATTCATGAAATGGTAAATGGCACTGTCGTTTACACCGCAAAAGATTTTAATCTCGCGATGCTTATTATACCGACCGCATTTATTATAGGTTTGATCATTACCTTTTTTATGCGCGAAACTAATTGTCGATCACAGGCGTAACACCATGCCACGCGCTTTTATTATCATGCTCGATTCTTTTGGCTTAGGTGCAACACCTGATGCTGATAAATACGGTGATGTTCATGCAGATACATTACGTCACATTGCTGAATATTGTGCTGAAGGCAAAGCGGATAAACCTGGTGTGCGATCAGGCCCGTTGCATTTACCTAATTTGACACGTCTTGGTTTAAATGGCGCGGCCATGCTTGGTAAAGGTAAAACTATTCCAGGACTTGATCCAAATGTCGCCATAACAGCTGCATACGGTTGTGCCAAAGAATTGAGTTTAGGTAAAGATACGCAAAGCGGTCATTGGGAAATGGCAGGTGTTCCGGTGTTATTTGAATGGGGATATTTTCCGCCCGAATATCCAAGTTTTCCTTCTGAATTATTAGATGAATTAATCAAGCGTGCAAACCTTCCGGGGGTGCTTGGCAATAAACATGCTTCCGGTACTATCATTATCGAAGAGCTTGGCGAAGAACATCAACGTAGCGGTAAGCCTATTGTGTATACATCTGCAGATAGCGTTTTTCAAATTGCAGCACATGAAGATTCATTTGGCTTGCAGCGTCTTTATGATATTTGCGAGATCACACGTGAATTAGTCGATAAATATAATATTGGTCGTGTCATTGCCCGTCCTTTTGCGGGGGACCCAAGTAATTATGCGCGCACAGGTAATCGACGTGATTATGCTACACCTCCTCCTTCACCTACTTTACTAGACAAGTTGATTGAATCAGGCGGTGACGTGATTGCTATTGGTAAAGTGGCAGACATTTATGCTCATCAAGGTATTAGCAAAGAAGTAAAAGCTAACGGCAATGAAGCTTTATTTAAAACATTTATTGATGAAGCAAAGCGAGCACCTGATCGAAGTATCACGTTTGTTAATTTAGTTGATTTCGATATGGTATATGGACATAGACGTGATGTGGCTGGTTATGCAAAAGCATTGGAAGATTTAGATAGTTGGCTGCCAGCGTTTGAACAAGTGCTAAAGCCTGATGATATAGCCGTCATTACCGCTGATCATGGATGTGATCCTACATGGGAAGGTTCTGATCATACTCGTGAGTATGTGCCCTTCTTGATGTTTGGGCCCAATGTAAAAGCAGGCTCGATTGGAATACGTGATACATTTGCTGACATTGGTCAAACTGTTGCAAAACACTTGCATCTAGCGCCATTAGAATACGGCAAGTCTGTTATATAGAATTTCTATTGTTTGTCGAGAGCGTAGAGTAATAGAAACGAGATGTTTAGCGTTGTTTCATGTCATCGAGTTTGGTTTCTAGACGAGCAATTTTTTCGTTAATATTGGTAACTGTATCGCTATATTTAAAAACAAAAATGAATGCGCCACTAATTATGGCAATAATAATGGCAATAATTATTCCCGCCACCCACTGGAAAGTTTCTTTATCAGCTTTTTTTTCAAGCATTCCCACGAAATGATCAGACTCTATCTGTATAGGCAGTTTTTTGTTAGTCATGAGAGTGTCCCCCTGGGCTCCTGCTAGCTTCAGTGGATGCTTGATCAATTAGCTGGAAAAAGTCAGTTATCTTTTTATCTGTGGGTGAGTACTTCAGGCCAAAGGAACCATTAGGGAATGAAAGACTAAATTGTATGAGATCAGGATTTATGAATTTTCTTTCTGCGCCAATTAATGCAGTTAAGTGGAAACTATTTGATAATATATCATTTGCACCTATATCAATTTTGATCAGGCGGAAATTAGTTAATATGTATAGGATAACGCCGGTATTATTTGCTGATAGCATGGCATTTAAAGCTAAATGATCGCGAGGTTCATCGCCATTAACAGCTGTGGTGACAAAATCAGTAATTTGATCTCTTCGAGATGAATTTGGTGGTGTTTCGATATTGAAAACGTCATCCACAATTTTAGTTATCTTTTGTTCTTTATTGATCATAATATGATCCTGATTTTTGACTTTGTTTTAAAGCATAGCCAGTTCATTTGATTGATGTGTAGATTATAATAAAACCTTATAGAGTTCATCATCATTAGAGATGGTTTAATTTTATAACCGCAAATAAACACTTTAAATTAATTAGTTTTTCCCGCTTCTTTCCATAGCAATATGCGGAATACCATCTTCAAGATAAGTGTCTCCATGCGCTACCAACCCAAATCCTTCGTAAAATTTTTTTAAATAAAATTGAGCGGAGCATTTGATGCTGATGCCAGGGAAATGCGTATCGCAGTAATTCATCAGTTCTTGCATTAATTTTTTTCCATACCCTTTAGTGCGTGCAGATCTTGCAGTAACCACACGGCCAAATACGATATAATTTTGAATATCTGTTGGTGGAAATAAACGAATGTAGGCGGCCAATGAACCTTTTTCCATTCCCAATAAATGCAAGGCAAAAATATCTTTACCATCGGGGTCAAGGTAAACGCAATTTTGTTCAACGACAAATACATCAGAACGTAATAACAAAACAGCATAAAGCTGATGAACGTTTAATTCAGAAAATTGATACCAGTCAAAGTGGATCATGATAGTGGCCTATTCAAGAAAAATTATTATCTCTGCGTCAAGCTTAAAAATTCCGAGCGTGTTCTTGCATCTTCGCGCATGAGTCCCAGCATGACAGAAGTGGTCATGATCGAATTTTGTTTTTCTACGCCACGCATCATCATACACAAATGCTTGGCTTCAATGATGACACCGACTCCTTTTGCATTTGTTACATCAAATATAGTTTGCGCAATTTGTTTGGTGAGGTTTTCTTGCACTTGTAATCTTCTTGCGTGCATATCAACAATGCGTGCTATTTTCGACAAGCCAATGATTTTACCTTTTGGAAGATAAGCAACATGACATTTACCAATAAACGGTAATAAATGGTGTTCGCATAAAGAATACAATTCAATATTTTTAACTAATACCATTTCATCGTTATCAGATTCAAACAGTGCATTGTTTACGATACTTTCTATCGATTGATGGTAGCCTTGAGTTAAAAACTCCATGGCTTTTGCTGCACGTTTAGGCGTATCTTTTAATCCTTCTCGGTCTGGGTTTTCACCGAGAGCTTCAATAATTTTGCGGAAATATTCTTGCATGTGATACCTATATAGAGTGAATGTTTAGCCTGGCGGCCATTCCATGTGTCTACCGCCTAATAAGTGGGCATGAATATGGAATACAGTTTGTCCTCCATTTGCATTGCAATTCATGACTAATCGATAACCGTCTTTAGCTATATTTAATTGTTTTGCGATTTGTGTGCCGCAATAAACCATATGGCCTATGAGTTCATTGTCTTCTCCATGTATATCATTCAACGTAGCAATATGTTTTTGCGGAATGATAATTTTATGTTGAGGTGCTTGTGGGTTGATATCATCAAAAGCCACAATCAAATCATCGCGATAAATGATATTGGCTGGTATTTCACCATTCGCAATTTTGCAAAATAAACAGTCCATATGAAATTCCTAATCTACATTAGAGCGCCGGGACGACACTAAATAATTATTCGTCTGTTGAAAAGATCGGATAGTTTAGAAGATTACGCTGCCGCTTGCAAAATTGTTAATGGAAAGTACACTTCCAATTATAAACAAGCCGTAGCAAAGAAAAATTGATATTTACTTAAGAGGAAACATTATGAGATTAGAAAATCTCCCTGCTGGTAAGGACATTCCGGACGACATTAATGTGGTAATTGAGATTCCTTCACATAGCAGTCCTATTAAATATGAGGTTGATAAAGAAAGCGGGATGGTCGTTGTAGATAGGTTCTTGGGTACATCAATGTCGTATCCATGTGAATACGGTTTTATTCCTCATACTTTATCGGAAGATGGTGATCCAGTAGATGTATTGGTGATTTCTCCATTTTCATTGAACCCTGGCGTCATGGTGCGTTGCCGGCCAATTGGTATGCTGCGCATGACAGATGAGTCCGGGAAAGACACAAAAATCTTGGCAGTGCCTGTAAATAAACTAACTCCTCGTTATCAGCATATTCAAAAGCCTGAAGATTTAGGGGTTGAGTTTTTGCATACAGTTGAGCATTTCTTTATGCATTATAAAGACTTAGAAGCAGGTAAGTGGGCAAAAGTAGAAGGCTGGGAAAATTTAGATTCTGCACGCAAAGAAATCATTGCAGGTGTTGATCGTTATCAGAAACAAGCAGAAGTAGCATAAACATTCAGATGCTAAAAGGGGCAGCTTAATCCTTAAGCTGCCCCTTTTTGCCTATCTAGGCTTCCTAGCCTTTACTGCAACGTCCGTGCAGTTGAATTCCGTGGTTGTATCATCCAGGATACCTGTCCATAGAATTCATCCCTGAATACCTCTTAGATTAACAAATCGATTTATCTACTCTCAATGTTTTTATTGAAGCAAAGACGATAAACGCGTGCTTAGAAACGATGTTTTATAAGGAATTCATATTCTTAGGATTAATAGACGAAGCTTGAGCTAGCTAAAAGCTTGCAAAGTTAATGGTTTTTTGCTTACAAATAAAAAGGGGTATGTCTCAATGTAAAAAATGAACGATAAATCTATTTGTTTCTTTGCCGGTGAAGGATAAAGCTTTCTAATCTATTACCTAAATACAAACCAAGAGTAGCAGCACCAAAAATCATCGCAGCAATATAGATGGGCAGTAATCCTAGAATCAATAAATGCTCTTTTACTGCAACATGATGCGAATAGCCAATAATTGATGATATTGAGCTATGCAAACAATTTTCACGCAGCAGCAAATAGTATGCTACGTAAATAACTGTAATTAGAGCAATAATAGTGCTAATGCTGAATGAAATTCTTATATTTTTCATAAATAAGGTAACTCATAACTTAAGCTAGTTATTTTAAAGTAGCTTTCTTAAGATAAGCTTAATTAGGATTCTAAACTTTATGAAAAGTTACGCCTATTAAATCAAAAATGAAATCAGTAAGAGTGGTTTTTAATGGTTTTTATTCCATTAACGAATTAGCTAGTTTATAGGAGGACAAAAATCATTTTTGCGACAAGTCGCTAATAATTCCTAACGATTGGCCATATTTAATAAGTGAATCGGGCTGTAATGTGCTATCCCAACGAGTTCTGTCATTTTGAAACAGTAATATTACAGTTGAGCCCAATTTAAAATATCCAAGCTCAGCGCCTTTTTCCAAAAAGATATTATTTGTAAAAGTTTTGGTGATGATTTGTTTTGCGCGTATGGGTTCTTTCATCCACACAGTTTGTATTGTGCCAACTATCATGGCGCCTACTAATATAACCGTCATTAAGCCGGCTTCAGTTTCAAAAATAGAGATAAGACGCTCATTGCGACTAAAAAGATTAGGAACAAGTTCGGTGGTTATTTTGTTAACGGAAAATAATTTGCCTGGGACGTAAATTGTTTTAAGTAATTTTCCAGAAAAAGGCATATGCACACGGTGATAATTGTGCGGCGCAAGATAA
>DAIEGU010000012.1 GCA_027356065.1 Gammaproteobacteria bacterium | reverse complement strand
GTGGTCATTATCATATTTTCTATTTTTGACACGCATTGTTAGGCCAAGGATTTTTTGTAATGTTTAATTTTTCAAACATAGCATTTTGGAATACTACGCCAGCAGCTGTTGTAGCGCCTGACCAAAACCCTGTTGCACAAGTTTTAGTGTCGCAATCGCCACCAAAAGTAAAAAAGGCTTGAGTATGATCAATTTTGCAACTGCAAATCGCTTTGGTTGGATTCATGGGATCAACTGTACAAGGCGCGTCTACACAATTAGTCCATGGCATTCCTTTCTCGCAATTTATGCTTTTCTTTGTACTAAATTGTTCAAAAGAAAATGTCGAAGTCAATTGCGTCGTATTAAATTGTTTTTGTTTTGGCACCCGTTCTGCGCACGTTTTAAAACCAGCACTTTCCCCTTTCTCAACCACACAAGAACAAACAGCATAATCGGGATGTCTTGGATCGGGTATACAAGGAGCAGAAGTACAAAGTGCGTATGCTTGTTTACAAACGATAGGCTTCCCTTGCGCAGTTGCATTTAGACAATGAGAAAAAAGAAAAAGTATGCTTAAAAAAATGATAAAACCTTTACGATGAATGAGCATAGAACACATCCTTATGTTATGAAATCCTCATTAAATTCTGACTATTTTGAACACTAATCCAGTATAACAAAACCATTAAAATGGTCAGCTCGTATTTAATTCATGAGCAGTATTTATTTCATTTTAAATCGTGCACTTAAGGTTTTTAAATAAAGAAAATTGTCTTCTCGCAAGAATACCCCACCAAATAAATATTCAATCATTCCATGGATTAATAATCTCGAGGCCTGGACAATCTACAAAATCTTCGACATTACGAGTTACTAAAGCCATATCATGATGCAAAGCTGTTGAAGCGATCAAACTATCAATAGCCGGAAAAGTCCGAGTCACTTGAGATTGTAATCTTCCCCAGCGATCAGCTACTTGGATAGATATTGGAAGTATTCGTGATTCAAACATTTCTGTTAGATCGTGTTCTAACCAAATTAATAATTTTTTTTTGCGTTTATTATCCTTTACTTTTTCCACGCCTTTTCGAATTTCTCCAAGTGTTAACACACTTAAAAAAATTGCAGTACTCGGAATTTGTGAAAACCATTTAATAACATTTGAATTTGGCTTGCTACTCACTAATTCAGAGATCACATTGGTATCCAACAAATAGCTCATAAGTCAATATCCCGATTAGAAGACTTATCGCGCGATAGATCTAAATGCAGCCCCACTAAAGGCGAATTGCGAAAAAAATCGACCAGGGAAATAGCAGGAGTGGTAAGGGCAAGATATTCTTTTTGAGAAATTACCACTACCGCTGGATCACCGTGCACAGAAATATATTGTGGCCCAGATTTCTGGGCTTTCTTTACCAATTCACTTAAGCGAGCTTTTGCATCTTGAAGTGCCCAATAATATGTCATCTACTTAACCTCTTTAATGACTAGTCTGACTAGTATCAGTATAAACCGTCTTCTATTAAAGTGCAACGTTACGAAATTGAAATTGGGGCTAGAAAATATTAGTCCGTCATACATAGAAGTATGAAACTCATCATATTCGCCAAGGGTGATATCGCGAAATATAAAATTGCAAATAAAGAAAAGAAAGATCAAGCTTTAAAAACACTCTGGTCAGCGGTTCCCGCTATGTTGGTAACACATCACGCATGGGCTGGTGATGGCACCGGTTTTTTCTCATCCGACACAGCTCATTGCAATAATTGCTGCATAAAACACAATAACAAATGTCATATCGAATTTATAACGGTCTTGTCAGACCACTTATCTGATTATAAGAAAAACACCTATGTTTTTGTCAAAGCAATCATGCAGTCTTGGGAGCTTTATTATGTTGATGAAGAACGTAAAATTACAACTCTCTCAATAGATAGCATAAGCGGATTGCGTGATATTTTAGTCAATCAAACGTGGAAATCCTTATCAGGGAAAGATAAAGAACAGATTAGAGAGCTGATTTCAAACCACCATATATCGGAATATCCAGAGGAAAAAGTAACGCATTACCATAATATGTTTTGCGCTACGATTGTACATCCTGATAAGAAAATCGTCCTACCATTAGCACCTGAGCCTATTATGAAAACCGATGGCGCAGAAAAAAATGACTGTGAACGCAATGCTTCAAGGCGATTATATGCTGATGCAAGACGAGAGCACCCGAATCTTAAATTAATTGTGGTGGAAGCATGGATACAATGGCATCAAATTAATTCCAAATACCTCATAGCCAAGACCAGTGGCTGTCATGATGATTGTGATTTGGTTAATTGGATTGAGTGTTAATACATCGGAATTTTCATCTAGCAATGCTTAGAAGACCGTTTTTTGCATGCGAATTTATAGCTTGACGAATTAGAGATTGGTTTGCCTTCTAAGATAGTTAGCGGGAACCGCTGCATTCTATCCACAGATTCTGTGGATAACTCTGTGAGTAAGCTATAGAGAAGTAGCCTGAACTGCTTTATTTCAAGACTTTTCCATTAAAGACCATAAAATACACATAAGTAAATACATTCAAATTATCAAATACTTAAGCTTAAAAACATAGGAAAAAATCAATAATTCACAGAAATATTAAGGAAATCTTAAGAAAAATAATACTTGTGAACAAATACTAAACTTATGCACTAGTTATTATTGAGTAAAACGCCTAATTCTTTACCATAAAAACGTTGCAGCGAGGCTAACATAACTTTTTCTGGGGATTGTTGCGCAAAAGAAGACGTTAAATCATTGGTCCATCTACCTGACACAAGATTAATTAAGATAGGCATGTAGTATTTATTATCTTGAGGATACAAAGCTAACATCCATTCACCATAAATATCAGCGTATTGCTTACTTTTAATAATCATCGTATTCATCGAGTCTTTTACCGTTAGTCGAGTGGTAATTGGGTCAATTTGAAATAAATGGACACCTATCAGCAATACTTTTTGTGTTTCAGGATAAACAGTTCGAATAGCTTGGGGCGAAAAGTCAGTCTCAAGAAAAATATGCTGCGGAGCTAAATTCTTTTTTGTGCCCAGGATGACTGGTGCGAGCGAGCGTCCGCTTGAAAAAGAAATTGGCAAATTTAAAAGATTTAAAATCGTAGGTTTGACATCCAGCAAAGAAACAATTTGCGCTATGTTTCCTGGTTGTTGATTTTCAACACCATATAACTTAACTGCAAATAATGAATGATATTGAGATAGACCAAGTACATCTGTACCATGACCTGCTGATTGATTGATGAGTTCGTCATCAAGACTAGGTGGATAAAATTTTGGAATGATTTTTTGTTTTGCAGTTGGTATAAATAAATCTTTTTCAGTCAATCTATCTCCAGATAATTCCAATGCTTCTCCATGATCTGATAACAGAATGACAATAGCGTGATCTAGTAATTTTTGCTGCTGCAGTAAAATGAAAAAATCACTCAGTTGTTGATCTACACGTTTAACACTTTCAGTATAACGCTGCACCGCATTCATTGGATTTACTGCAAGACTTGCCCAAGCATAAGGAAAATGCGGCAAACAAAAATGTACGCTCATGAATACAGGTTTATCACGTTTTGTAGGTAGTGATGAATGAAGTAATTGTAAAAATGAATCAGGTTCATAAGTAATATAAGCAGGACGGTTTGCGTAACTATATGGAAATAGCCAACGCCCCCAGCGAGTATTAACTACTAAATTGGAAATTGGAAAATCATTAAACGTACCGAGTAAAAAATCATTCAATCCCATGGGTGGCGTAATGATTTCATCAAAACCAAAGTTTTTATCGATATTACTAAATCGCGCATCATCAATTGCGTAGATGGTATTGTAACCCTGGCGTTGCAATATAGCAGGCAATGTATTAGCTAAATTCGCGTTTTGTTGCGAAGCTAAATTTGATCTGATACCTATTTGGCGAGGGTATTCACCGCTTAATATACTTGTCCATGATGGAAAAGTACGCGCCAATGGTGTGACGGCTTGGGTAAAAACAGCGGATTGATTTAAAAAATTATCAAAGAAAGGTGTTGCGATATCATTGCCAAAATAACTTAAAAAATCAGGACGTAATGCATCAACACCAATTAAAAATATATTTGGCCGTTCTTTTGTTGCTGCATCTTGAATAATTATTTTTTGGGTTGGTATAACAAACAAAAAAATACCGCTAACAATAATAAATATTAACGCTATTATTCTGAATTTTGATTTAAGCAAACTTTTTATTAAGCCCACTAAAGCCAATAAGATACACATAGCAAAAAGCGTAGATAATACAAATAACATTGGAAGAATAGTAGCATTAGGAAAAACGATGGAAGTTAAATCCACAAATTTGGAATTAGGAAAAAAATACTGATTAGCAAATAAGATTGTCATAATCCCTAACAACCAAATACCAATTGCTGAAACAATTTTTTGATTAGCCGTAAATTTAATTAGAGAGGCAATAAAACAAGTTATTAACCATACGAACACACAATACGCTAAATGCAGCGTTAACTGCGCCCCAATAAAAAAGAAAATACCCGGTAAAATTCTGCTTGGAATATGCAATTCTGATGATACAAATGTAAAATCATAGAGATAAGCTTTATTGTATTGAACAAATAAGCTTATCTCTAGTAACAAAAAAAATAGGGTTAAAAAAAGCAGGTATAAAAATATTCCGTCTTTTTTATCCGTAGTTGCGTGCTGAGTCTGCATATAAAGTGTGGAGTTGTTCTTCAACAATTATTTTGACTAATTCATCTGGAGCAAAATCATCAACAGCAATCACTTTTTTACGTGCGCTATCTGCTTGCATGAAAATTTCATACTGTTCAGCAGTAATAATTTTTTTATCCAAAGCAGATTGGGCTTGCTCCAATACAGTATAACCAGTGATCAAACGATCATGCTTGGCAGATTTAATCGCTTTTTCAATTGGCTCTGCTGCTATGCATTTAATCAAAGCATCTTGCATTTCAGCTAATACATTCTCTTTTACATCAGTTAAGAATGCACCATTTGATAAACGTTGTCGTGTTTCTGTAGGCGCCATCATGAGCTGTGAAATTTTATGATTCAACTTGTCTTTTGGTTTATGAAAGTGTCTTCCTAATGGAAACGTAAGAGCAGCAAGCAACCATGCAACAGGTCGATTAGGAAAGTTTTTCAGTAAATCCGATAACCGATCTTGAATTTCATACAAACAATATTGGCTGGCATATTGCACAATAGGCAAGTCATCTGCAACTTCGCCTTGATCTTGATAATGTTTTAACACAGCAGACAATAAATATAGATAACTTAATACATCACCTAATCTTGCAGAAATGCTTTCTTTACGTTTAAGACCACCACCTAGTGTCAACATAGAAACATCCGCCATTAATGCTAATACTGAACTAAATCGTGTGGCATGTTGATAATAACGTTTCAGTCTGCTGCGAGGTGTTTTTACTAATCGACTGCCGGTCAATCCCAATGTAATACTACGAATTATATTGCTAATGCCAAAACCAATATGTTTTGTCACGGCTTTATCAAATGCAACAAGACCTGCTTTTTCATCAGACAAGCGAGCAGCTTCTAATTCTGCTAATACGTAAGGATGACAACGCATCGCACCTTGACCAAAAATAATCATATTACGTGTTAATATGTTTGCACCTTCAACTGTAATTGCAATCGGTGATGATTCATAACCACGTCCAACATAATTCTTTGGACCAAGACAAATACCTTTTCCACCATGAATATCCATTCCATCACAAGCAATTTTTCTGCCTAACTCAGTGACATGATATTTTACTATGGCAGATGCAACCGATGGTTTTTCACCCATATCAATAGATGCTGAAGAAAATGTACGAGCTGCATCCATAATATAGGAATAAGCAGTAATACGAGCGAGAGGCTCTTCAATGCCTTCAAAACGCCCTATGGATAAATTGAATTGCTTACGAATGCGAGCGTATGCACCTGTCGCATAACATAAAACTTTTGCACCGCCAGTTGCACTAGATGGTAAAGTAATAGCGCGACCTGCAGCTAAACACTCCATCAGCATGCGCCAACCTTTACCGACTTGTTCTTTACCGCCGATAATCCAATCAAGTGGTATAAAAACATTTTTGCCATGAATAGGACCATTTTGAAATGGTGTATCCATGGGAAAATGTCTACGTCCAATCTCAACACCGGCTGTATCACGTGGAATTAATGCGCAAGTAATTCCTATATCTTCTTTCTCACCTAGCAAATGATCAGGATCATATAATTTAAACGCAAGACCAATAACGGTTGCGATGGGTGCAAGTGTAATGTAACGCTTGTCCCAATTTAACCGCACCCCTAATACTTTTTGACCATTGTATTCATCCCAGCAAACAATACCATGATCAGTCATCGAACCTGCATCAGAACCAGCTTCAGGCGATGTCAGTGCAAAACAAGGAATTTCTTCGCCACGCGCGAGACGCGGTAAATAATAATTTTTTTGTTGTTCAGTTCCGTAGTGCAATAATAATTCTGCAGGCCCTAATGAATTAGGTACGGCAACAGTTGAGGACACAGTAATACTACGGCCGCTTATTTTGACAAGAATTTGTGAATGCGCATAAGCAGAAAATTGTTTACCACCATATTGCTTTGGAATAATTAAGCCGAAAAAACCCTGCTCTTTAATAAACTTCCACACATTGGGCGGTAAATCTGCACGGTTATGAGTAATGTCCCAGTCAGAAATCATCTGACAAAGTGCATCAACAGGCCCATCCAGAAAAGCTTGTTCTTCTGCTGTTAATTTTGGCGGCGCAAATGACAATAATTTTTGCCAGTTTGGATTGCCTCTAAATAAATCTCCTTCCCAGGTAACAGTACCCGCGGAAATAGCTTCGCGTTCGGTACGCGACATAGTTGGCATAATTTTGCGATAGAAATCAAACAAAGGCTTGCTAATAAAGCGGCGGCGCCACATTGCAACATTGAGCGGAGTAAAAATTATCAAAAAGCAAATCCAACCGAATGCAGTCCCTACCGTCAAACCATCGAAACGGCTAAGAAATGCTAGAAATAATGCTAAGCTAACTGTCCATATGATTAATGATGCACGTTGATACGCTAAGACAGTGATTACTAATAAAAACGCAATGAACCAACCCAATCCTATCATATATATCCCTTTTAATTTGACGCCAGATTCTAAAGTGACGTCACAGTTTTGTTTACAATGATGCCGTAGAATAAATAAAACATGGTGAGAAGGAAATAGAAAAGCAACTGATGAGCGAAAAATACTTGGAAGACATCAAAAATAGTTGCGAGTACAAGTGCAGGCGTAATTGCTACCATAGCAATTTGTACAACTTGACTATAAGTTAGCGTAACCCTACTCATCCCAGCAATAATTTTACCTATGACACCGTAAATCAGTGCTTGCATCAGACGATAACAAAAGCCAACAAGTAGCACGCAAATATATAGAGGTATCCAAATAAAATAAGCCATTTGTTCTAGATAACCATTTATTTGTCTAGGATTTAGGGTTGTCGTCATTGTTTTAGGTATTTCGTAAATATTGGCTTCTTTAATAACTTCTCCACTCTTTT
This sequence comes from Gammaproteobacteria bacterium, assembly GCA_027356065.1. Taxonomy (GTDB): domain Bacteria; phylum Pseudomonadota; class Gammaproteobacteria; order DSM-16500; family DSM-16500; genus Aquicella. The sequence continues at coordinate 9,450 of DAIEGU010000012.1, read as the reverse complement.
CCTTCTGAACAAAAACTTTATTTTCCGTGATAAGAAATAATGCATTCGCTTTTTCAAGTGTAGTGTACTGGCCTGTTGTATCAATCACGACTAAACGCTCGTGGGTTTTTGAGTCTTCTATAATATAAGGTCGTTTTTCTGGTGTAATCACTCTCCCATCTTTGATGGTAACGATGGGAATTTGACTTACCATGACATCTGAGTGTTCACGATAACTAGCATTTAATGCAATTTGAGAAAAATAAGTGAATGCAATCCAGGACAAAGCAACTATCAACAGCAAATATAAAAATGATTTTCCACCCCAGTTTTTCGCTACATCTCGGTAAAGTTGTTTCGAATAAAATGACAGGTAAATAGCTTGGAAAATATTATATTGCTGCATTGTCGTTTCTCCTGGTTATCATTATGTCATTTCCGTTCGCCCTTGTATCTTAATTCCCATTGCAAAGAGCTACCAAAAAGGTAGCCTTGCATTGGGAGTTAAGATACAAGGGCGAACGGACTACTTCATCGCCGAATGCAATGACTAAAACAACAGGTTACTTACCATTCACCGCATAAATACCCGGAACATTTCGTAAATATTCTTCGTAATCCAAACCAAATCCAAATAAAAACCTGTCTTCTGTTGTTACACCAACAAAATCCGGTTCAAAATTAACACCTGGTTCACGTTTACGGTTTTTACTTACCATCACAGCTGTGTGAACTTCTTTCGCATTAGATTGTTTGCAATAATCAATAATGGCAGCAAGTGTTAATCCGCCATCCATAATATCGTCAACAATTAACACCGTACGGTCTTCCAATTTTTGTCTTGGTTCAACCAACCAATGCAAATCTCCGCCTCTCATAGAACCGCGATAACGCGTCACATGAATATAATCAATTTCGAGTGGAAAATTTAGACGAGTAACCAGGTGTCCCGTAGTAATTAATGCACCCGTCATGACACATAAGATCAGCGGTTTTTTATCTTTTAATTCTTTTGTAATGTCTACAGCCATACCATCTAAGGCTTTGTTAATTTCATCAAAATTATATAGACACTCAGAATTATTTTGAATTTGGTTTATCGTTTCCATATGCTCATTTCTAATTAATAGTTATTTGTGTGTTGCCGTGCACTATCTAGAATTTACACATAGCGCACACCTTTTCGCCAACTTTGCGTGTCAAAACTTACACAGTGGTTGATAGATAAACAAGCACTTGGTTAAAAAATTGCCATTATGCCTCTTTAAATTGCTGATCGATTATAATGTTGTTTTCAGCATCGATCTACCTTGGTAAGATAAAAAGAGATATTACTCTAATAATTAGCGACTATGACAACCTACCCCGAGTTACAAACTATACGCGATTTTATTCGCTTTGCTATCAGCCGTTTTAATGAGGCAGGATTATATTATGGACATGGCACTGATAATGCCTGGGATGAAGCAATTGCACTGATATTGCATACGCTGCACCTTCCACACAATATTAACCCAACCATTTTAGATGCCCATTTGATACAAGATGAACGCGCAAAATTACTAAACATTATTCATCAACGTGTCACTAAGCGCGTACCCGTACCTTATTTGACTCATGAAGCCTGGTTTTCTAATTTATCTTTTTATGTTGATGAACGTGTACTTATTCCACGATCACCCATTGCTGAGTTAATTGAAAATCAATTCACTCCCTGGATTGATGATGTACATAATATTTTAGATTTGTGCACAGGCAGCGGCTGCATTGCGATTGCATGTGCAAAAGCATTTCCTGAAGCAAAGATAGATGCTAGCGATATTTCACCAGAAGCTTTAGCAGTAGCAAAAATAAATGTATTACGGCATTTAGTAGAAGATGAAGTTCATCTTTATGAATCTGATCTTTTTACTTCTTTACCAAAAAAGCAATACGACATTATCGTTAGCAATCCACCTTATGTCAGCGTAGATGAAATGAACGCACTTCCTGTTGAGTATCATCATGAACCTGAACTTGGTTTAGCTGCTGGTACGCTTGGACTTGATATTGTAGTTAAAATTTTGCAACAGGCCGGTGATTATTTACAACCAAATGGAATTCTTGTTGTCGAAGTAGGAAATAGCGAAATTACTTTAGCTGAACAATTTCCTCACGTTCCATTCACATGGTTGGAATTCGAACGTGGCGGTGGCGGCGTTTTTGTTTTGACTGCAAAACAATTACAAGCATATAAAGCAGAATTTGCTACTGGCGTTTAACTATTATAAAAAGAACAAGTCATCAATAATTTATGATGACTTTGATTCGTAGGGCATGAATTTCATCAGGCATTAAATCTTGAAATAAACTGTAAATCTTTCTATGCGCATTAACGCGAGATAACCCTTGTAAACTATCCGCAGCAATTTCAATAGCAAAATGTCTTCCGCCGCCTTGATGCCCTGCGTGACCAATGTGTTGATCGCTCTCATCAATAACATTTAAATAACTAGGCGCAAACGCTTCTATCAGACGAGATCGAATAATTTCAATTTTTGTTTGTGAATTCATTAGTGTTATTACTCAATTTTTATTTTCATGTTCCGTCATGTAACGCGCAAGATAAACAGCTTGAAATAAACTAAATGCGAACAAAGCACCTGTTACACCATAGAACTTAAAATTCACCCATGCTTCATTACTAAATGCATAAGCAACATATAAATTAATACAACCTAATAAAATAAAAAAGCACGCCCAGGCGACGTTGATGTTCCTCCAAACTTTAAGCGGAATTTCACCTTTATCTTGCAACATATTTTCCATTAAGCGCTGCATTAATGGTTTGCTAGAAAAAAGCTGATAACCAAAAATGACGATGCCAAAAATCCAAAACACAACCGTTGGTTTCCATTTCACAAAAATAGGATTATGAAAATAAAGCGTCATACTGCCGAAAAAAACAAATACACCTAATGTGATTAATTGTTTACGGTCCCATTTACCAGTTACTATACGACTAATCCCAACTTGCATTGTTGTAGCAACAATACCGACTATCGTTGCAACATAAATGTCATAAAATTTAAACGCTAGAAAGAATAAAAATACTGGCAATATTTCATATAAAAATTGCATAACTTATCCTGAATTAAATGTAAATTTAACGCCAACATTGTATAAGAAAAAATACCGTCATTATATAGATTAAGTAATTCGTTGATGAAACTTACAACAAAAGCCATACGAGATGACATGTTTAGACATTATTGATATTTATTTTACGTAATGGAGCTAAATAAGTATAAGTAATCGGAACGACAATAAGTGAAAACAACGTTCCAAACAACATACCTCCAGCAATGACCAAACCAATTTGCTGCCGGCTTTCAGCCCCAGGACCAAATGCAAATGCTAACGGCAATGCGCCTAATATCATCGCAGCTGTTGTCATCAAAATAGGTCGTAATCGTAACAAAGAAGCTTCTATGACAGCATCATGTATAGACTTACCTTGCATACGCAAACGGTTAGCAAAATCAGTAATTAAAATACCGTGTTTTGCAATCAAACCAATTAATGTAATCAAACCAATATTGCTATAAATATTTAAACTACCACCAAATAATTTTAGTGTTAAGAATGCACCGACCATTGCAAATGGAACAGTAAACATAATAATCAGTGGATCAATAAAACTTTCAAATTGCGCGACTAATACCAGATAAATAAATATCAACGCCAATGAAAAAGTAAATACCGTTTTACCGTTTGAATCGAGAAAGCTTTTTGCTTCTCCAGTAAATGAATATTTCATATCATCCGGCAAATTATCTCGCGCAATTTTTTGCAATGTATTCACCGCATCAGCCAATTTAAAATTAGCAGCAAGGGTGACATAAATTGTATCTGCACGCAGCCTATCATAATGACGAAACACTTCTGGCGCGCTAGCTTCTTTAATATCTAAGATATTTGATAACGCTACCATTTGCCCATCTGTATTGCGCACATAAAGTTGTTGAAAAACATTTGGATTAGCAAGTGCTGCATCTGTCATACGGATAATAACATTTGTATCATTCACTTTACCTAGTGTTTTACCTGCTAATAATGTTGAAAGTGTATTTGATATGGTAGGAATAGAGACTTTAAGATCAGCCGCTCTGTCTCTATCAATGTTAATTTGAAATTGTTCACTGTCCCACTTCAATTGATTTTCAACATGCGTAAATCCAGGATTTTTCTTAATCGCATCCATCAAATTTGATGTAGCTTGCTGCAAATTGCGATAATCGTTAGTCGTCTTAATAACAAGACCTACACTATCACCTTCATCGCTTCCAGCAAATTCAGCGAGCGCTGGTGGTGGAACAGACACATTTGCGCGTACACCAGAAATTCCATTTACTTGCTCAGTCAATTTTTTAACTACATTATCTATTGATAATTGACGCTTATTCTTATCTTTTAATTTAATAATTTGATAGGAATGAGAAGGTGATGACATACCCACAATACTAAATGATGAAGTAATATCTGGAATATCTTTAAATACAGCTTCTAATTGTTTGACGTAATAATCAGTATAAGAAAAACTTGCACTACGAGGAGCCGCAACAAAAATATCAACTTCACTCATATCTTCTGCTGGCGCAAGCTCAGAAGGTAATAATTTATAAATGCCAAAACCAGCTATTCCAACTAAAAACAAACCACCAATGATCCATTTACGTCTTTGAAGTAAAAAGAGCAATATGTGTTGATACCATTGTTGCAAACGTTCTAATTGATTGTTTAGCCAAATGCTATAAGGTTTCGCATGATCATTCGTATTTGCTTTCAAAATTCGCGCACACATCATCGGCGATAATGTTAATGCAACAACACCCGAAATAATCACTGCGCCAGCGAGCGTAAAAGTAAACTCTCGAAATAACACGCCTAACAAACCTTGCGTAAAAGCAATAGGCGTATAAACAGCTGTTAATGTTAGCGTCATTGCAATAATAGGAAAAATAATTTCGCTGCTGCCTTTCATCGCAGCAGAAAATGCTGATAAACCTTCTTCAATATGCCTATTGATATTTTCAAGCATCACAATAGCATCATCGACAACCAAGCCAATCGCCAATACAAGCGCCATTAACGTGATGGTGTTAATACTAAAATCAAAAAAGTAAAGAATTGCAAACGAACTAATTAAGCAAACAGGAATGGTAATGATAGGGACCAATGTAGCGCGAAAACTGCAAAGAAAAGCTAATATCACTATCCACACAAAAAATACTGCTTCTAAAAATGATTCATACACACTTTTCATTGATGCGCGAATATAATCAGCTTGATTATATTCAATACTAGTTTCCATACCTTTAGGCAATGTTGATTGCAACTCTTTCAATACTTTCTTTACGTTTTGTTCAACATCAAGTGGATTGGCCGTTGATTGTGGAATAATGCCGAGTGCAATTGCAGGCTTACCATTAATACGAAATGCTGAATCCGTATTCTCTGCATCAATTTTCGCTTCACCAATGTCACGTAAACGCACTACTTTATTTTGATTATCTCTAATAATTAGATCATTAAATTGTTCAGGCGTTTTTAATGTCGTATCAGTTATAACGCTATAAAAACGATCTTTACTACGAATTTGCCCGCTGGGTATTGAAACATTTTGAGCTTGCAGTAATTGTGTTACTTCATCTGTTGTAATATTAGCTCCAGCCATTTTAGCGGGATCCAACCAAATACGCATGGCAGAAAGACGTTTACCATAAATATCAACCGTACTAACACCATCTATGGTTTCAAATGATGGCACAATATATTTGTCGATGTAATCACTCAACTCTCGCGCATCATAATTAACGTTATAAAAAGAAATAAACAAAATAGGCATGTTGTTCGGATCAGCTTTCAACACGGTAGGATTGGTAATGTCTTTAGGTAATGATCCTCGTATACGTTCAATGGCAGTGCGTACATCTGCAATAGATGTATCAATGTTACGCCCAAGTTTAAATGTAATATTTATATTGCTTTCACCTTGACGGCTTGTTGATGTCAATGTTTCTACGCCGCTAATACCAGAAAGCGCATCTTCAATCACTTTTGTCACATCATGTTCCATCAATTTTGCACTAGCACCTGCATACGTTGTTTGTATAGTCACTTGCGGTAAACTAACGTTAGGTATCCAACGTATTGGCAAATTCATAAAGCCAATTAAGCCGAAAATGACCATGACCAAACTAATGACGATAGTAAAAGCAGGTCTACGAATACAAAATTGAGGCAGATTCACGATGGACTCACCTATGTCTTAATTTTAACTGGCATGGAATTTTTTACTTTCATTTGTCCGTCAGTAATAACAACATCTTTTTCAGACAACCCTTGTAAAACTTGAACTTCATCTTTTAAACGAACACCTATTGTTACTGTGACTGCGTATGCTTTCCCTTCAACTATTTTATATACTTGTTGACCATCTAATATAGGAACTAAACTTCGCGCTGGTATCATGAGTGCATGTTCTGCGGTACCTAAACTTTGCGTCACATTAACAAACATACCCGATGCCAATTCATTTTTTTCATTTGGAACTTCTGCATAAAGTGATACAGAACGATTGTCTATATTAATAGTTGGAGAAATGAATGCTAATTTTCCGCTAAAAATTTTATCTGGATAAGCAGCTGTGGTGATATTGACTGTTTGACCTTGCTTTAACAAAGGAAGAAATTTTTCTGACACATTATATTCAATATGTAAATGTTGTGTATCTGTCAACGTCACAACACTTTGTCCAACGGTAACGTAATCACCTCGATTTACTTTACGTTTTCCAACCATGCCATCAAAAGGTGCGCTTAATTGCATTTTATTGACCATTACGGCGCTTTCATCTGCATCAGCTTTTTTCTCTTTCAAATCTGATTCCGCTTGATCAATTGCTTGTTTGGCAATAGCACCCTGCTTTCCAAGCAACGTCATGCGTTTGAAATTATTTTCACTATAGGCAAGTTTTGCTTTTGCAGATGAATATTTAGCTTGATAAACCGCATCATCCAATTGGATCAACGGATCATTTTGTTTTACTGATGAACCATCAGTAAAAAGAATTTTCTCTACATGCCCTGCTACTTCTGGTGTAATTTCAACACTGCGCGCTGTTAAAGTTCCAATGGTATTCACTTCAACAGGCAAGGTAGCTTGTTTTACTGTGCTTGCTTGCACCCAAATGGCAGCATCATCACCACCGCTTGTACTTGAGCGATACTTTATAATTCCACCAACAACAATTACTGACCCTAATAATAAAAAGGCAATAGTCTTTTTTTTCATAAATCACCATCAATGTAAATGAGTAGTAGAAGGCGGCTCATCTTGCGAAGAAAAGATCTTTTCGACATCATTACGATCAAAAACATATTCTTCATTGCAAAAATCACATGTCACTACAAGACTGTTTTTATTTTTTAATTCTTCCTCAGCTTCATCAGGACCTAGAAGTCGAATAGCATCTTCGCTGCGTTTACGCGAGCAGGTACATTTAAAAGCGACAGGAATCGATGGAAATAGCCGTAACTCTTCATCAGGATAAAGTTTACGAAGCAAATCTTCGCCGCTTGCATTTATCAAAAGATTAGGATCACGCTCTAAAGCTAATTCTGTCATTTGTCCTAAATAAGTAAGCGCTGCATTTTGCTCATCTTCAATTGCTTTTTTTTCCGCTGGTACAACTTGTAACAATAAACCTGATGCAACTTTATCATTCACATTTAGCCATAGTTTAGTGGCAAGTTGTTCTGAATGACGAAAATAACCTTCTATTGATTCAGTTAATGAATTACCACTCCAAGCAACGACACCTTGATAGCGATTTTTTAAACCTGCATCTAGCATGATACCTAATATACCTTCATTAAAAGATTCCATAAGGTCTTCATAGGTAGATAACGCATCATCCCATTTAACCAATCCGCGAAGGTTAAATTGGTTATCGCACTGCGCCAACAACATTTTAAGCTTGCCTTTGCCGCGAAATTGCACCGTCAAACGTCCGTTGAATTTGATAATAGCACTCAACAACCCAGCAACGGAGAGCGCTTCTCCTAATAATTGTCTGATAGGCTTTGGATAAACATGTTGTTTAACAATAGTTTGGTAACTGGCTTCTAAGCGAATAAATTCACCACGAACAGGTGCTTTATCGAAAATAAAACGCTGTAATAAATCTTGCTTGACCATGAAAGTTTCCAATCTAAAAAGTTATCATATACCAAAAGCAACAACTGTGTGATATTTAGGCTAAAATCATGGTCCTTATGCGAGCGCTGTTCATCCATATCGTTTTGGTTGTTGTATCTTCGCTATGGCTTTATGCCTTGTAAAGAAAAACTTTATAAAATTGACCCTGTTTCACTATATATAGTGAAATCTCACGCTAATTAATGGATACAGGCGCAATCAACAAATAGCGACCTATTTTTTCTTTTTTATCAATACTCGCTGAGTTATTTTTAAGAGTCATAGCAATTTGCGGTTTAATAATGACATAAATAGTATCTGTAGCAAGCTTTCCTAACATTGCTTCTCGTAATAATCGTCTATTTTCGTTGATAAATTGTCCAGTATCCTCTCTGGCAAAGTAACCGATATTAACTTTGATATGATGTAACGCTGCAAAGTGAATATAATTCTTAAAATTGGCGATCTTGGATTGCGGTTGTTTGAGATAAGGAAGGAAAACCAATTTTTTATAATGAATTGCAACCTCATCCCAGAAAGGTGAATCAAACTCATCTATTATTTTTGGTTGAGTGAAATATTCATTGAGTTGGCCTAACTTAAAAGAAAGATCAGCAACTTGAAATATTAAAGCCATACTAAGCAAGCTAATCATCGCTATTTTACTTAATTTACGCTGCAGATAATAAAAAACACTACGAAATTGTTTTTAGTTTGTCATGCCAGCCGCACGTTTTTTGTGCCGTCTCGAAGGGCTTTAAAAAACGAAAGGAAGCCCTTCGGGACGACGACCGAATTAATAAGTTCATTCTTCTCGCAATCACGATAAAATACCCTGAACAAATTTTGTAAAACAAAGACAAATGCCAAAAAAGACTAAAATCACACCCGAAGAGTTGGAATTATTTCATCGAGCAATGGAAGGGGTCAAACCGCTTAAACACAAGAAAATAAGGGTCACCAAACCTTCTGTTACTAAAAAAATCATTAAACAATCTGAACATGACGATGATGAAGGATTTTCTTTTATTGAACATCATGATGTTGACGATGTGACGGGTGAAGAATTTATTGCTTTTAGACAAGCAGGTATATCCAATAAAACCCTTCGCAAATTACGTAAAGGTCAATATAATGTGGAAGCAATATTGGATCTCCATGGCATGCATGTTGAAGAAGCGAAGTTTGCTGTTGAAAGTTTTTTACAACAGTGTTTAAGCAAAGGAATGC
>DAIEGU010000092.1 GCA_027356065.1 Gammaproteobacteria bacterium | reverse complement strand
ATGACACATTTGAATTATGCAACAATGCCTTAGGGCGAACGGGTGTTTATTACGCCGCGGTGCGTTTGATGATGCCGCTTTGGCGTAACAAGGCTTCGATTTCAGGAGGGCGGCCACGGAATGCAATGAATGATGCCATAGGATCGCGAACACCGCCGACTTCTAAAATATCTTCAAGAAATAATTTGCCGGTTTTACGATCAAAAATACCATTCTCTTCAAACTCTCCATATGCATCAGCTGATAAAACTTCAGCCCACTTATAGCTGTAATAACCTGCTGCATAACCACCACCAAATATGTGGGAAAAACTATGTTGGAAACGATTAAACGCTGGAGCGGGAATGACAGCGGTTTTTTTACGAACTTCATTTAATATGGTTTGTATTTGATTCGTTTTGGTTGGATCGTATTCAAGATGAATACGAAAATCGAATAATGAAAACTCAAGCTGACGGACCATTTGCAAACCTGTTTGGAAGTTTTTTGCATCAATTAATTTTTCATATAAATCGTTTGGGAGCGGCGCATTTGTTTCAAAGTGGCCGGCAATAATATCTAACGGTTCTTTTTCCCAACAAAAATTTTCCATAAATTGACTTGGGAATTCGACAGCATCCCAAGGGACACCATTAATACCTGATACAGGTGCATAATCCACCAGCGTTAATATGTGATGAAGGCAATGACCAAACTCATGAAATAAAGTTAATACTTCATCGTGAGTGAGTAATGCTGGTTTGTTTTCAACCGGGGGCATGAAATTACAAGTTAAATAAGCGACCGGATATTGTATTTTTCCGTCATCTAAACGACGGCGTACCCGGCATTCATCCATCCATGCGCCATCGCGTTTATGTGCGCGTGCATATAAGTCAATATAAAATCCGCCGCGTAATTGTTGTTTGTCGTCATAGATAGAAAAGAAGCGTACATCTGGATGCCAAACTTCAATGTTTTTTTCTTCGACGATAGACATCCCATATATTTTATTCACAATGGTAAACATACCATTGAGTACTTTGTTAATTGGAAAATAAGGACGAAAATCTTCTTGAGTAAATTTGAATTTTGATTCTTGTAATTTTTCTGAATAATAAGAAACATCCCAAGCTTCTAAATGAGTAACGCCGTCTTGCTGTGCAATTTCTTTGAGTTCTTTATATTCTTCTTCTGCAATTGGACGACTACGTGATAATAAATCATCTAGAAAATGCAGCACCTCTTCCGGTGTTTTTGCCATTTTTGTTGCAAGCGAATCTTCGGCATAATTTTTAAAGCCGATTAAATTAGCAATTTCATGACGCACTTTTAATATGTCTTCCATTATTTTCGTATTGTCCCACTTGCCGGCATGTGGGCCTTGATCAGAGGCACGTGTTGTATAAGCTTCATAAATTTGGCGACGTAAATCACGATCACGTAAAAATTTGATCGCAGTGGAGTAAGATGGGTAATCCAGCGTAAATACATGACCTTCTAATCCACGTTCTTTTGCATAACCACTTGCAAGTTGTAATGCTTGTGGAGGTAAGCCTTGTAAGCGATCAATATCAGTAATATGCATAGACCATGCATGTGTTGCATCTAATACATTTTCAGAAAACTTAGTGGACAATGTGCTTAATTCTTTTTGTAGCTCACCCAAACGGGCTTTTTTATCAGCAGCAAGATGTACACCTGATAATTTAAAATTGCGAATATCATTTTCTATGGTTTTCTTTTGTCCAGCATCGAGGGAAGTAAATTCTTGACTAGTAGAAATAGACTCGATGGCTTTAAACAAATCTGTATTTTGCGAAACTTCAGTGTGATATTCAGTTAGCAGAAGAAGCGTATCATTATACGCTTTGCGTAATTCATCAGATTCAAGTACGGCATGCATGTGGGAGATGGGCGACCAAGCCTTGCTAAGTTCATCATCTGCATTTTCAAGTGGGTGTAATAAACTTTGCCAGGTAAAAGGAGTGGTTTGTGATAGCAGGTTTTTAAGCACACCCCGATTTTTATCAACCAACGCACTAATGTTTTCTTTGATTTTCTCTGGTTTTATCGCTTTAAAATGCGGCAATACGGCTTGATTGAATGGCGGGTTGGTCATAGGCACTCCTGTCATTGTTTTTATGTAAGATTTGTATAATTTCTAATCAACCCAGATGAGCGAGCTCATTAATAAGGATAGCACTCCTCTTGGGCGCCAAGAATGCTATAATCAGCGGCTATCAGCAACTACGGATTAATTTTGGCGATAACTACATGAATAGAATGTCAATTTTTGATACAAAAACATTTCAAGGATTAATAGGAACGTTACAAACATTTTGGGATGCACAAGGTTGCGTCATTATGCAACCCGTTGATATGGAAGTGGGTGCAGGCACGTTTCATACAGCAAGTTTTTTAGGTGCTATTGGGCCTGAACCCTGGCGTGCAGCTTATGTACAGCCAAGCCGACGTCCGGCAGATGGCCGTTACGGCGAAAATCCCAACCGTGTTCAGCGCCACCATCAATTTCAAGTCATTTTGAAACCTTCACCTGATGATATTCAGGAATTGTATTTGATTTCATTGCGCGCATTAGGTATTGATACGCTAGTCGATGATGTTCGTTTTGTTGAAGATAACTGGGAGTCACCCACATTGGGTGCGTGGGGTTTAGGTTGGGAAGTTTGGTTGAATGGCATGGAAGTCACGCAGTTTACTTATTTTCAGCAAGTAGGCGGCCTTGAATGTAAGCCAGTGACGGGTGAAATCACGTATGGTTTAGAGCGATTAGCGATGGCGTTGCAAGGAGTTGATAATATCTTTGATCTTGTTTGGACAAAAGGCCCGCAAGGTATCGTGACTTACGGTGATGTTTGTCATCAAACAGAAGTTGAAATGTCCAAATATAATTTTGAAATGGCGGACACTAAAAAATTATTCGAACAATTTAAATGGTACGAAGAAGAAAGTAATAAATTAATTGAAGCAGGATTGCCTTTACCCGCTTACGAAATGGTAATGAAAGCTTCTCACACATTTAATTTATTAGATGCAAGACGTGCAATATCTGTGACTGAGCGTCAACATCATATTTTAAAAATTCGCCGCTTAGCAAAAGCCGTTGCAGAAAGTTATTATCAATCGCGCGAAGCATTAGGCTTTCCTCTGCTAAAAGAGCTGCAAGAGAAAATATCCCATGACAAATAAAACAAATGATTTATTAATTGAAATTCATACTGAAGAATTGCCACCTAAAGCAATTATTAAATTGGTTGAAAGTTTTGCACAACAAATCAAAGAGCGTTTGCAAAAAGTGGAATTGAAATTTGCGGATGTCGTGTTTTATGCAACACCAAGACGTCTCGCTGTATTGATCAAAGATCTTGTTGAGAAACAATCTGATCAAATGATTGAACGTAAAGGGCCTGCAATGAATGCTGCCTTTGATGCAAATGGTAATCCAACGCCTGCTTGTGTTGGCTTTGCCCGTTCGTGCGGCATTAAGCCGGAAGAATTAATTAAAATTAAAACTGAGCAAGGTGAATGGGTTGGTTTTCGTCAAGCGGTAGCAGGAAAACAGATTAAAGAATTATTGCCTGACATGATTGAGCAAGTATTATTTGCATTGCCTATGGCAAAACGTATGCGATGGGGAAGTGGTGATACGCAATTTGTACGCCCTGTGCATTCCATTATCTTGCTTTACGGCGATCAAGTCATTGATGCAGTGATTATGAATATAAAAACAGGCCGCACTACACACGGGCATCGTTTCCAGGCGCCTGAAACATTTCCAATTCCAACTGCTGCGACCTATGCATCGTTATTAAAAACAGAAGGCCATGTGATTGCTGATATTTTCGAGCGGCGGGAAAAAATTCGCAAAGATGCTGCTGATATCGTCAAGAAAACGATGGGTGATAAAGGTAACGTTTATATTTCCAGTGATGAATTATTAGATGAAGTGACAGGATTGGTTGAATGGCCTGTTGCATTATGCGGACAATTTGATACTGAATTTTTAAACGTGCCTGAAGAAGTATTGATTTCTGCTATGCAAGATCATCAGCGTTATTTTCCGGTACTTGATAAGCAGCATAAATTGCTTCCTTATTTTGTGACGATTAGCAACATTGAAAGTCATGATCCTAAACGCGTTATTCATGGCAATGAGCGTGTGTTGCGTGCACGTTTATCGGATGCTGCCTTCTTTTTTGAAACGGATAAAAAAGAAAATTTAGAATCGCGTTTACCATTACTAAAAAATATTGTGTATCAAGCAAAATTAGGAACATTGCATGATAAAGCAGAGCGTCTTAGTAAATTATCTGTATTCATAGCAGAAAAATTGAAGATCAATTTGGAACAAGCAAAGCGCGCAGGTTTGCTCGCAAAAACAGATTTAGTGAGTAATATGGTTGGTGAATTTCCTGAGTTGCAAGGCATCATGGGATACTACTATGCGAAACATGAAAATGAGCCAAGCGATGTTGCAATTGCAATGAAAGAACAATACATGCCGCGTTTTTCAGGCGATGCATTGCCAAGTAATGCGCTCGGACAAGTGTTGGCAATAGCAGATAGAATTGATGTGTTAGTCGGCGCATTTGGAATTAATCAAATTCCAACGGGTGATAAAGATCCTTATGGATTAAGACGAGCAGCATTAGGCATTTTGCGCATTCTGATTGAGAAAAAAATTCATCTTGATTTAAAGCAAGTGTTAGATTGTGCTGTTGGTAATTATACTGTGAAATTAGAAAATAAAGATGCGATTGCGCAAATTCTAAAATTTCTGCAAGAACGTTTACGTTCTTATTATGTCGATCAAGACATTTCTGCTGATGTATTTGCTGCTGTGGCGGCAAATGAAATTATAGATCCGCTTGATGCACATAAACGTATGTTGGCTGTCCAAGCATTTAAAAAATTAACTGAAGCGGAAACGTTGAGTATAGCTAATAAGCGTGTTAGTAATATTTTAGCTAAATATGAAGATAAGATTGACGCAGAAAACATTGATCCAGTTTTTTTTGAAGGACAAGCTGAAAAAATATTGGCGCAGCAAGTTGATGCGAAAAATAAAGCGGTTGCAAAATTATATGAATCAGGAAAATATGACGAAGTCTTATTGCAGCTAGCAGAATTACGCAAACCCATCGATGATTTTTTTGACCAGGTCATGGTGATGACAGACGATAAAAAACGCAGAGAAAATCGTCTTCTTTTACTGAAAAAATTACGCGCTTTATTTTTACAAGTCGCAGACATTGCGCTTTTACAATAACGAAGCGATAAGAAACAAAATTATTCAATGCTGCTTGTTTTGCAGCTAGAATTGCAATTGTCAACAGACCCTATATACTAAAAAACATTAGTAAGGGAGGAGAATTCATGCAGGACAAGCAACTATTATCAGTAATTGGCGGAGCAGCATTATTTATTTTTGCCATTCCTGCTTTTGCAGTGATGTCGGCACCAGAAGGTTGGTATTTGGAAGCGAATGGCGGCTCTACTACCCTCACTAAGAAAAATTATCCTGGGCCCTCAAGTTCATCCGGCATCGGTGGGAATGCAAATGTCGGTTACAAATTTATGCCCTATCTTGCTGCTGAAATTGGTTATTCCCGTTATGCTAATACAAATGTGAAAAATGACGCTGATACAACAGCAGGTACTGATAAACATTATAGTTATGACATTGCGCTTAAAGGCATTGTTCCAATTGCTGCATCTGGTGTTGAAGCGTTCGCAAAATTGGGCGGCGAAAGAGTGACATCAAAAATGAGTATTAGTAATTCTGCGGCAGCAGCAGATATTGGTTTGTCAAGCTCGCAGCATAGTGCAACAGGATTGTATTGGGGTTTGGGCGCGCAATATTATTTCACGCCTGAATTTGCAGTAGTCGGTCAATGGCAGCAAGCACAAGGTGATAGCAGTTCAGGTACATTGGCGTTGCTTAGCTTGGGCCTTAGCGCAATTGTTGATTAGTTATTTTGTCATCGCTGTATAGATTAAGTAATTCGTTAACAACATTGGCCATGAATCCCCCTCTTCCCGCCCACTATCTTTAACTAGTTAATGACGGTTGCAGCGGGAGAGGGCCGGGGTGAGGGTTGACCACGAATTACCTTACTTTAAATAATCTCACTTCCATAAATCTAATAACCAGTCGCGAATATCATTAATTTCTTCTGCGCAAACAGAATGTGCCATTCGATAACTGTGCCAGTTCACATGACAACCTAGTTGTTGTAATGTGACATAAGCCGCTTTTCCTAAGGCATAAGGAACAATAGGGTCTTCTGTTCCATGTCCAAGAAAGATAGGAAGTTGACGATTAACATGTTGCAAATCATTAGATGAAAAAGCTAAGTAACCTGAAAGTGCAATCACGCCTGCCACAGGTTTTGATGCGGTTAATTCTTTTGCTAATGCAATTACTGCGCCTTGAGAAAAGCCAGCCAATACAATGTTATCGCGCGTGATACCGCGTTTTTCTTCGTTTTGAATAAGGGATTCAACTAATTGAATGGATTTATGTATGCCCTCCGTATCAACTCGTCTGTCAATTTCCAAGGACAAGATGTCATACCAAGCTCTCATTTCAAAACCACTATTAATAGTAATAGGCATGACAGGGGCATGAGGAAAGACAAAACGTACTGCTGCACTAGTCGGTAGATGCAATTCTGATACGACCGGCACAAAGTCGCTGCCATCTGCGCCTAGACCATGCAGTACGATAATTGTTTTTTTTGCAGGTTGATTTGGCTCTATTTCGATACAACTTAATGTTTCTATTGGGAAAGATTGCATAAGAAATCCGCTTGCTTAGTTTACGTGAAAAATACCATAATAAACGCTGTGTGAGAATTAAATCTGCTAAACTTAAATTATATAGATAGATAGACACGTGAGGGGACTGATTAATATGAAACGATTCTCGAAATTGGCAACGCAAGGTGTGACGTTGTTGGAAATTATGTTAGTGCTTGCCATCGCAGCTATGATTATTGTGATGTCTGTTCGTTATTATCAATCTGCAAGCCAAAATCAACAAGCAAATGCTTTTATTGAACAAGTGCAAGGTATTGCTGCGACAGTTGAAAGTTACGCGCAAGGTGCTGGCGGATATACAAATGCTAGTCAAGCTGCGATTACACCTTTGTTACCCAATAATGCTTTTGTTGCTCCTTGGGGTGGAACAATGTCACTTACAGCTACTACTACAGGATTTTCATTAGCAATAAACCCAGGTTGTTCACCTGCAGTAGGTTCATTAGTTCAAGTACGATTGCAATCTGATAAGCGTTTCACAGTTTCTGCTACTTGCACATCCGTTGCTTATAACGCTACAACCTAGTCTAGTTATGATAATCATACAACAAACCGGCAGAGATTCTGCCGGTTTTGTTTTTTTATAATGCTTAATCATCGTGGATATATATTATGTTTTTAACAATGCTGTCATATGAAAGACCAGCAGCGGAAGGCGTTACTCTTTTGGAAGTTATGTTAGTTCTTTCCATTGCAGCAATGATTATCATGATGTCTGTTCGTTATTATCAATCTGCAAATCAGGCTCAACAAGTAAACGCGTTTATTGAGCAAGTGCAAGGTGTTACAGCAACAGTTGAAAGTTATGCAATGGGTGGAGGTTATCTTAGTGCTACTCAAACAGCGATTACTCCATTACTTCCGCGTAATGCTTTCGTGACTCCCTGGGGCGCAACAATGGGTTATTCACCAGTCAGTGATGGTTATACGCTGAGCATATCTCCCGTTCCTGCACCTGCCGTTTGTTCATTAATACAAATGCGCCTTCAATCTGATACACATTATGTTGTGCCATCAAATTGTAGTTCAGTGGCTTACAATACAACTCGATAATTTAAATTGTTGCGCATCGTTTTATTTTACGGCGTGTTGCCGAATAGCAGAAGCGATTAGCCAATCACATCTTAGAGATTGTCCCGTTTCATTTAATTGTAAAAATAATTGAGCCGGACGTTGTTTGTTATCTGCTTGACTTAATATTGCTTGCTCAACAACAAAATAGAGTTGTTTTAAGCCTTTATCTATATCGATGACATAATTTTCATTTTTCTGCATTAATACTTCATTTGCAAGATAACGAATAACTTCTATTGCGTAACCTAACTCAATTCCATAACGCGAATCGACTAACTTACCTAGCATTTTTATTTTTTGATGAATAATTTTTTCCACCGCAGATTTGTTTAATGGAAGAAAAGGAATGACTTTGAATTGTTCGCACAGCGATTCGGAAAAATACATTTTGATAGATGCGATTACATCATCTACTAATTCTTCAGGTGAGTAAGGAAGTGGGTTGGTGGTGTTAGCGTATTTTTGTTCATTCATTACTAATTGCATCAAATCAATGTGTTCAGGCAATTCTTCTTGGATGGTTGATTGTGTTTCTATTAAATTTTCAATGCCTCGTGTGGTATTTAGAATAATAATACTTTGATGAAAGTCATATTGATTGCCATTTTCATCACACAATAAGCCCGTGTGTAGAATGCGATATATCTGATCAAGAATAGCGGGTGATGCTTGATCAATTTGTTCAAATACAATAATGGCGTATGGCGCTGTTGCAATTACATCGGTTAAAGCAAAATGCTGCTTATCTGTGCATCGCTTTAATTTTATGTCGAGTAAGGTTGTCATTGTCGCAGGCATTGCTTGAGCAAAGTATAAAACATTCAGTTGCTTGAATAATTGTTCTGCTAAAGCAATGGCCGTCGTTTTTTTGCCTGAATGTTCAGGACCTGCAAAAAGAAAACTGCAAAAAGGCCCATTATGATGCTGTAATCGCGCTTGTACTTGCTGTAGTGCACAAGCAAGAATGTTGATAGCAGTGTCTTGGCCAAAAATGCGTTGCTGCATACCATGAATAAATTCGCTTAATTTAAATTTATTAGTTTGTAAATGCGAAGCAGGAATTTGTGTCCAACTAGATAAAACGGAAGTAAGCACATTGGTTGTTACAACAGGTTTAGATTGAGGGTTGTTATCTATTCGTTCCGTGGCAGCCGTACGTGCTGCACTGCTATCTAATAATTCTAGCGTTTTCGCTAACGTTTGCTTTGTACTTAGATAACGCTCAGAAAGCGCGTAGGCATGCAATAAAATTTCATCAGGTATTAACACGTGATGATAACTTTCTAAATCAGTGCGCTGGTGTTTAAGAATGGCAGCTATATCAGCTTCTGTTGGCGCACCCAATTGCAGATAATTGAAATGCTTGTCTATATAACGTGAAGGTATATTCTCATTACTAAATACCAAAAATCGACATTTCGGATGATTAAGTAATAAATCAAATTGACGTGATAAAAAGCCGCTGTCTGATTGCTCGGCATCTTTTAACAAAGGCCCAAGTTGTGTTAATGCAATTAACAAATATTTATTTGAATCATGTAATGCCTTATACATCGCTTCAAAATCTTTAGAGATAGCTACTTGTTGGGCATTAGTAAAAGTTAGATTGTCGATTTCCAAATAAATAAGTTCCGCATCTCGTAATGCATAAGGTACATTTTCAAAAGCCAAGTTTTGTAAAAAAGCATCGATAAAGAAACTATGCAATTTTGCCGGAAAATTATTATGTAAAATTGCGTGATGATTGTTTTTTCGACTCAGAATGTCGGTGAGAATAATTATTTGTGAATGATCTTTAAATGGAACATGAGCATTTTTTTTAATTGATTGAGAAGAAAAATACCGCCCATAACGAGCAAAAAAAGTATCATTAAGTTGCACGAAAAAAGAAGTATTTGTTTCCTCTGTCATAAAAACGCCTTTTTTATTATTTAGTATTTAAAATTTACTATATTGTTACAGGTTTGTCATGGTGTCATACGGGACAAACTACGGTATGTCATCCTGAGCAGGCGTTTGCCTGTGAAGGATCTA
The DNA here is from genome assembly GCA_027356065.1 of Gammaproteobacteria bacterium. Classification (GTDB taxonomy): domain Bacteria; phylum Pseudomonadota; class Gammaproteobacteria; order DSM-16500; family DSM-16500; genus Aquicella. The sequence goes on along the minus strand of DAIEGU010000092.1, from coordinate 35 downwards.
ATGAAAAAGATCCTTCACAGGCAAACGCCTGCTCA
>DAIEGU010000078.1 GCA_027356065.1 Gammaproteobacteria bacterium | reverse complement strand
CCCCCTTGCGAGCGTTGTTGAATAATTCGATATTGCGAGTTAGTACGTCATTGCGAGCTGATGTATCCCCACAAAATTGTTTTTAGTTGTCATGCCAGCCGCACGTTTTTTGTGCGAGGTGGCATCCAGATACTTCAATATTTCTGGTAACTGTTCACGATACCTCGACCAAACAGCAATAAACCTAAGCATAAGGCTCCTTGTCTCATCGCCAGCATGCTCCCGTTTAAAAACTTAATCGGACAAGGTTTAGCTGACATCCAGGAAATAGGAAATATTCTGGATGCCACCTCGCACAAAAAACGTGCGGCTGGCATGACAAACTAAAAACAATTTCGTGGGGACGTGGCAATCGAGCTTTTTACAATCAAGCATTAAAAACTGGATTGCCACGTCGCAAAAAACGCTCCTCGCAATGACGTACTAACTCGCAAAGATATTTATTCAACAATACCCCCGCAAGGGGGGAGGGGACGCTCTAATGAAAATTTAGCGAATAGTATTTAGAACGTCCCTTTCCCCTTGCGAGAGAGGGCCAGGGGGGAATGTTGATAACAGCTATTTATTTCTTCTCCCTATACACCAAATCCAATTCACGAGCAGCTTTGACATCATCTAATCTACGTACAGGCAATGTATACGGTGCACCTTTCAACAAAGCAGGGTCTTTTTTCGCTTCATGAATAATTTGAATCATTGCATCAGCAAATGCATCTAACACTTGTTTAGTTTCAGTTTCTGTCGGCTCTATCAATAAACATTCCGGCACTAACAAGGGAAAATACATCGTTGGCGCATGAAAACCATAATCCAATAATCGTTTAGCTACATCGAGTGCTGTAATATGCAGCGTTTTTGCTTCAATTTTAAGTGTGATAATAAATTCGTGACTAGCGCGACGACTTGGATAAGCAGGTGTAAACCCTGCGGTTTTCAATCGTGCAAGCAAATAATTTGCATTTAATGTCGCAAATTCAGCTACACGCTGCATGCCTTCTTTACCTAATAAACGCGCATACAAATAAGCGCGAAGTAAAATTCCCGCATTACCCATAAATGCAGACAAACGACCTATCGTATCAGGACAATCTTTTTCTGTTAACCAACGATAACGATTTCCTTCTTTAGCAACACGTGGCACAGGTAAATAAGGCAGTAATCTTTCGTTTGCAACAACAGGGCCGCTACCAGGACCACCACCACCATGTGGTGTTGCAAATGTTTTATGTAAATTCAAATGCACGACATCAAAACCCATATCACCTGGACGTACTTTACCTAATATCGCATTGAAATTTGCACCATCGTAATAAAGTAACCCACCTGCTTCGTGAATAATTTTAGCAATTTCTTGAATCTTTTCTTCGAATACACCCAACGTAGATGGATTCGTCAACATAATGCCCGCTGTTTTTGGGCCGACAGCGGCTTTCAATGCATCAATATCGACATTACCATCTGCACCTGTTGGAATTTCACGTACTTTAAACCCGCATTGCACAGCTGAAGCAGGATTTGTACCGTGAGCAGCATCAGGAACTAATATTTCATTACGAGCCAAATCATTGCGAGCACGATGATAAGCACGAATCATTGCAACACCAGCAAATTCACCTTGCGCACCCGCCATAGGTGATAATGCAGCACCTTTCATGCCTGTTACTGTTTTTAACATTTCCTGTAATTCATAAAGACATGCCATGAATCCTTGGCTATTTTCTTCAAGCGAAAATGGATGATGTAATAAAAACCCTTCAAGTGATGCAAGCTTGTGCACACCACGAGGATTGTATTTCATCGTGCATGAACCTAACGGATAAAATTGTGTATCAATCGAGAAATTCTTTTTCGAAAGATTTGTGTAATGACGCACAACTTGTAACTCAGAAACTTCTGGCAATACAGGTGGAACATGACGTAATAAAGCTTCTGGGATATCATCACAAGCGTTTTTTATATCAATCGGTAATTGGGCTTTCGCTTGGCGGCCTTTGCGCGATTCTTCGAAAATTAAGCTCATGCTACCTTATCTCCGTTAAAAACTCCGTTATGCAAAACATCATTCAATGTTTTTGCCAGCAATTTAATATCATCATGGGTTTTTGTTTCTGTTGCACAAAGCAACAAACAATTACCTAATTCAGGATAAAATTCTGCAAGTGCGAATCCACCTTGAATACCTCGTTTAGCAAGCTCTTCTAATACATGATTTGCTGGTTGATTGATGCGCAAAACAATTTCATGAAAAAAAGTTGATGCTGCAAATGGAGCTTGCACACCTCTAATGGCAGTAAGAGCCTGATACATATCTCGAGTATGTTGATGACTTGCTGCTGCGACACGACGTAATCCAAGAGGCCCCATCAAACTCATATAGATGGTTGATGCTGTTACCATCAAACCTTGATTGGTACAAATATTAGAAGTCGCCTTTGCGCGTCTGATATGTTGTTCTCTCGCTTGCAGTGTTAAAACATAACCCGGTCTTCCTTCCAAATCGACTGTACGTCCAACAATACGTCCAGGCATTTGACGTACATGCACTTTTTTACTGCAAAGAAATCCATAATAAGGACCGCCGGATGCAAGTGGAATACCAAGTGGTTGTCCTTCACCGCATGCAATATCCGCCCCTTCTTTGCCCCACTGACCTGGCGGTTTTAACAAAGCCATAGCCATTGGGTTTACGACAGCGATAGATAACAATGCATGTTCACGAGCGAAATCAGTTAATGCATCTACATCTTCTAATACACCAAAAAAATTTGGCTGCGGAACAACCAGCGCGGCCGTTTCACTAGTGACTAATTTTTTTAATTCCATCATATCCACTTTGCCAGTATCTTTTTCATATGGCACATCAATCAATTTAATATCTTGTTGGCTAACGATAGTGGAGACAGTTTGACGATAATGTGGATGGATATTGCGTGGAATTAAAATAGTAGATTTATCTTTCTTATTTGCTAAGCGTGCTGCCATGAGAATGGCTTCAGCTAATGCCGATGCACCTTCATATAATGAAGCATTAGAAACTTCCATCGCCATGAGATTAGCCATCATGGTTTGAAATTCATAAATAAGCTGCAAACTGCCTTGGCTTGCTTCCGCTTGATAAGGTGTATAAGCAGTATAAAATTCACCCCGTGCTGTCACATCCCAAACCGCTGCGGGAATGTGATGCTCATAAGCACCTGCGCCAATAAAACAAAGCATGTTACCGTCTTTGTTAGCACGCTCACGCGCAAGACGTCCAAGTTCCATTTCGGAAATACCTGATGGAATATTTTCAAGCGACGCATGCCGCAACGAATCTGGAATTTCATCAAATAGGGTTTCAATATTTTTTATCCCTATTGTTTCCAACATTTCTTTTATATCTTGCTCAGTATGCGGAACAAACGGCATGCATGCCTCCGTAAAAGTTAACTTTTGGTTCTTCTGGATGCTTGGATAAGACGAATTAATGTGCTTCTGAAGCAACAACTTTAGAATATTCGTCTGCGTTTAATAATCCTACTTTGTCTTTATCAAATGGACGCACTCGCAATAACCAACCTTTACCATAAGGATCTTGATTAATAAGCTGCGGATTTTCGATGACTGCATCATTAATCTCAATGATTTCGCCTGGTACTGGGCAATAAATATCTGCAGCTGCTTTGACTGATTCAACAACCGCGCACTCTTGTCCGCTATCAAAATTAGTTTCAATTTCAGGTAATTCAACATATACCAAATCACCTAACATGGTTTGTGCGTGATCGGTAATACCAATAGTTAAATATTCATCATCAACCTTCACCCATTCGTGAGTTTTTGTATATTGTAATTTTTGCGGTATTTTACTCATGTTGTCTCCCATCCTACTTTATTTTCTGGATGCCAGCCTTCGCTGACATGACATCTATTTAGCGGTTAAAACATTTTTTTACCATAACGTACAAATGGCGGTTTGATAACTTGCGCACGTATATTTTTATTGCGGATTTCCACAAAACATTCATTGCCAATTTCTGCCGGCACACGAGCGAGTGCAATACTTTTTTCAAGCGTTGGCGCATAACCGCCGCTAGTCACTTCACCTTCACCATCATTTTCTATCATGACACGTTGATGATTGCGAATAACACCAGGGCCATCTAAAACTAAACCTACCAAACGACGTTTCACACCTTCTTGCATTTGTTTTTTTAACGCGGCACGACCAATGAAATCTCTATCAGCAGGATCCATCGTGACTGTCCAAGCAAGATTCGATTCAAGTGGCGTAACTGATTCATCCATATCAGAACCATAAAGATTCAAACCAGCTTCCAAGCGTAATGTATCACGTGCGCCTAATCCACAAGGCAAAATGCCTAAATCCATTAATTTTTGCCAGCAAATTACTGCATCTTTAGCTGGAAGTATAATCTCAAAACCATCTTCACCTGTGTAACCAGTGCGGGCAATAAACCAATCATCTATTGCTGCAAATGAAAATGGTCTTAACTGTTGCAAACCTTTCTCGTGGCCCTTAAATAACATACCAATTTTGTCTTTAACATCGGGGCCTTGTATTGCAAGCATGGCAAGATCTTGTCGTTCCGTAATATTGATATCAAAAAATGCTGCTTGTTTTTGCATCCATGCTAAATCTTTTTCACGCGTCCCTGCATTAACAACAATGCGGTAAAAATCGTCCATTACCTTATAAACAATAAGATCATCGATAACACCGCCTTGTTCATTCAACATGCACGTATAAATTGCTTTGCCAAATGAAATACGGTCGATGTTGTTCGCCAGTAAATTTCGCAAATATGCAGTAGCATCATGACCACGGATATCGACCACGCCCATATGCGACACATCAAACATGCCCGCATGTTGTCTAACTTGGTGATGTTCTTGAATTTGGGAACCATAATGCAATGGCATTTCCCAACCGGCAAAATCAACAATCTTTGCATTTGCCTTTAGGTGTAAATCATAAAGTGGTGTTCGTTTGCCCACACAATTTTCCTTTAATTATGGGTACTTATTAGAGGCGGGAAGTATAGCCTTTCGCTCCTAAAAACAGAAGCACCGCTGATTAATAAGGCTAGCTTGTGATCGAATATATTGCGCATTTCGATCAAATGACAATATTGTTTTCAAATTTATAATTATACAAAAATTCTTGCGGATCTTAAGTATTCCTTAAGCATTTGTCACTATGATTTGTAAGTTATTTCCAAGGAAGGAAGTTATGTTGACAGCCAGAAAATCATTCACAGAACGACAGCAAGATTACGTTAATTCAGTCATAAGTCATTTTACTTTTTCTTTTGATGTTGATGAATTAGAAAAACAAGTAAAGCAACTTAAAGAAGCGCTGACGAACCCGGACGTATCGCAGGCGAATTCTTTTTACTGGCTAAGCGAGTGTCTTGCAAATCCAGAAAAATACTTGCAAGAATTGGTGCTTAATAATGATGAGAAATGCACCATTCATGATATTAAAAAGTATATTTTAGAATCTATACATGCTCGACTCACCGGCGCTGCACGAACTGCAAATATCTCTTATAAAAAATTGCGGTGGAATTACGGTCAAATAATTGCAGCAACCATTAAGGAAGATGACAAAACAACGTGGTTTAAGCGCAAACCAGCGCGTGTAGATGGCGGCGACAATCCATGGCAGCTGCCAACTATCTTGGGGAAGATATATACACGCGCTATTCGCGAAGCAATAGACGACAGACTCCCAGAAATACCTGAAAAACAAATTTGGATTGATGTTGATGCTAGCATCGACGGAGAAAATTCGTCAGATGAACTTTTTGTAACAAATGCCCCGTTTTTTCCTGAAAATGATGAAGGCCGTATTGCAGAACATCAATTTATGATGAGCACGCAAATAACGGCAGAAAGACTCGCGCTAAAATTTGCTGCAAACTTTGCACTTTCACGCTTGGATGAATTTGATCTTCATAAAGAAAAAGCGTTAATTCAACCAGCAACCATGCAAATTATAACTCATCAGTTTTATAATACTCTCCTTGAAAAAAAGCTCATTCGTTTAAATTACTTTCTCGATTCAACAGAACAACAAGCCATCAATTTTACTGATGATATATTACTAGAGTTACTTAAGCTTGATCTTTGTAATTATGCCCAGATGAAATCGATGACAGAAGCACAAAGAAAAGTAGCAATTCATCCCGTTTATAATGCAATGCTGCACAACAAAACATTAAAAATGGAAAAAATTCGTCAATTAAGCGACAGACGCAGTCAATTTTTAATTCATCCTTTCGTTTCAAATTTAATTCAGCTAGGAAAAATAACATTTGAACAAGCAGTCAATTTGCCAAGTCATTTGTTCTCGTTATTTACGAATCGCTTATATTGCGAATACTTGAAAAAAAACTTGGTTTATGCAGCCTTTCTCAAGCTTGAACATTATCATGCCGAATTAATGCTAAACCCAGTTTTTGCTTCTCTTGTAACCAGCAAACAAATTAGCCTAGATATGATTACCTCTCTTTCTAAAGATATGACAGAACATTCAAAATGTTTTCCCTATGTAATAGATTGGATAAAACTTGGAGTTATACCATTTGAAAATTTTCAAAAATGCAAAGATGGTAATGATTTAACTAAACTCTATATTGAAGCTTATGCAAAAAGATTACATGCTATTTTTAATAACGTTCCATTTTGTATTAATAAAACTGCAGATAACATTGAATTAATAAAAGAAGAATTATTTTTTACTGCAAATAACATTCAACTAAAAATTGGAATTTTTCAAGAATGGATTTTATACACATTCATTATAAAACTAGGTAATAACTTAAGACTTGAAAATACCAATTCACCAAATTATTTATATACACAAATGCTATCTATTATATTTCCTAGCAAAGAAAGAAATGTAAGCTGGATAACCATATTGGAAGATTTGATTTCCCTTGCTGAAAGTCAGCAAAATAAAAATGGCACAGTGAATTTGTTTGCTGATTCATTTAATAGCCCAAAGGGCCGGTTTAATAAAAAACATAAAAATCATGATGACTTAGAAAAAAATATCGCAAATTTATGCTCTCGCTTAATCTCTATTCGTTCAATTATTTTAAGCACAGAAAAAACAGTATCTTATAGATCGTATCCATGAGTCATTTATGCTTAGAAAAGCAAAAAAGAATACGCAAAAAAATTTAATACCTGAACAAAAAAGAATGATTAAATCATCGATCAAATCATTCTTAGATTTTTCTTCAACTTCAGCCATATTTCTTGAACAAGTTGAATTACTAGCTAAAGCGTTTTCTAATCCATTAAAAAGTGAAAATCCTTATCAAAAAATTGCAGAATGCTTTTTTTTCCCAGAAAATAACTTACAAGGCTTAGAAAAATATAACCCAAATACAACCATCGCCATGGTTAGAGCTTATGTTTTAAAGTACGTAAATAAAAAATTAAAAAAATCTGCAAAAAAAGCCCATGTATCTTTAGAAGAAACATCATGGAATAAAAACTATTTTTCTACCCATTTTATTACACGTGAAAATAGAACACATTTATTTACCAGCATTGAAGCACCACCCGCGGAAGAAAAACCAGAATGGATTGATATTCACGACAAAAATAATATTTATAAATTTTCATTGTCACTAGATCAAAGAACAGCAGAAACCACTTTGAGTGTCACCATCTTGTCTAACGGCAATGATAATAATACTACTACTGATGTTATTACAGAAAATATTCCGCTTGGAACAATGCAAAACCAACAATTTGAAGATGAATATTTAATAAGTTTGATTCCATCAGCTAAAATTGAAGCAGAAAAATTTGCCAAAAATTTTGCTTTAAACGCATTACATGAAAATGGGATTTTTTCTTCTAGCGTTTATCTTCTTCTTCAGAACGATAACAATATTAATCCATTTATTATCAAAGAATTTTATTTAACTCAACTCATTAAAGGTAGATTAGATATTTTAAAAATAATAAATCTAACGCCGATTCAAATAAAAGTTATTTCGCACTCATTATCTATTTTCTTATTAAAAAATCAGTTATGCCTATTAAGTGAATTATTACATTTAACAGAATATGATTTAGAAGCAGCAAATTTATTTAACCGTATGTTAACTAAAAGACAATTACACATAATTAATTTTCGCGGAACATCTAAGGAACAAAAATCATTATGGCATGTACCTATCGTTAATCGGCTAATCCAATCAGAAAAGCTGCTTTTGGAACGTTCAAAAACACTGACTCACCTAAGGCCTCTTTTTATAAAACAGATTTATACTCAATATTTTTTAAAAAACCCTATAAATTGGCAGTTATTTAGTGAAATTGATCAGGAAACATGTGCTTTTCTTATTGATCCTAACATTATTCCTTTAGTAATAAACGATGTACTTATCATGCGTAGGTATGCACCTGAATTTTGTTTAGCTTTAAAAAGAAAAAATATTTTTCAATTACTTTCCCAAAAAATTGTCTCAGCGAATCAAATAATTGATTTATCACTGAGACAAGTTGATTTAATTGACAACCAACCGCATTTATATGCGTGGATAGAAAGTGGTTTAATATTAGCTGGCAATATCAATCCACATCGGTTAGATAAGTTTTATGCTGAAGTTTGCGCAAAAAGATTATTTGCAATTATGCAAAATAAAGCATTTCGTATTAACGATGTTTTAGATACGTCAACACAAGTAACCCATGATTTAACTGAATTAGCGGCGCAGGCTAAAATTCGAGTATCTGTTTTGTTATCGAAATCACTCAAAAATTTACTGCGTTTGATTCAAGAAGATTTGTTACAATTAAAAGCGCAAGTATTAACTGATTATGAAAGACATTTTTTTAATACCATTTTAAGAAAGATCAATTTGAAAGAAACACAAGAAACTATAAAAAAAATTAATAATGTTTGCTATAATGCAATGCTAGACAACAACTCAAGTTTATCAGTTTCCAAACACAAACCTTTTGTATTTTTTAAAAATAAAACCAACAACATCAACATTTTTTGTTTGAAATTTACAGCATTAATGGTCAGCTTACACTTCGACGCTGTCAATACAATGATAAATGAAGACAATAAGATAGATTTAAGAAGGTCTTAGTTCATTTTGCAAGAATGGGTAACCCATCACGATTTCCAACCGCATGCTGAATAAATATATTTTTAATCCACTGGACTCGATTAGAAAAATTCAATCCAAATGCACGTAAATCGCGTAATGATTTTTTTTCACTAGCAAATATTTTTTTAATGGCATCAATACCTGTAATCATTGGCAAACTATCAGCTCGGCGCCAGCGTTCATAACGTCTTAATGTTGCAAGATTAGCGAAATTTCGATTAGCTTTTATTGCGGTCAATAATACTTCTGCCAAACAAGCTGCATCCAATAAACCTATGTTAACACCTTGCCCTGCAAGCGGATGTACGGTATGCGCAGCATCTCCAACTAGTGCAATACGGTCACGCACATAATAATTAGTTTGTTGTTTTATTAATGGAAATGAATAACGCTTAGTAGTAAATATAATTTCACCTAAACAAGAGCCAAATTTTTTGGTCAATATACTTTTAAATTCTTCATCAGTTAATGACTCGATTTCTTTAGCAGCGTCATTATCCAATGACCAAACAATTGAGGAAATATTTTCATCCGCTAATGGTAGAAATGCTAACGGCCCTGTATCAAGAAATACTTGGTGTGCAGTTTTATAATGCGGCAATTCAGTTTGAACAGTTGCAACCATTGCTTTTTGCCCATAATTTTCTTTTGACAGTTGGATATTAGCCATTTCTCGCAACCATGAACGCGATCCATCTGCAGCAATAGCTAATTTAGCTTTTAGAATTCGCTTATTTTCTAAAGTTAATTCGATATCGTGTTCCAATTGCTGATAATGAATCAAATGCGCTGCGGAAATAAAATGTATGTTTGGATATCGTTTTATTTTTTCCATTAACGCAGATTGAATAACATTATTTTCAATAATAAATCCCAAACATATTTCTGCAATCTCGCTACTATCAAAATTGATTTCAGCTTGAGTAAACCCGTCCCATACATGCATTTTAGAAAAAGGGCTAACGCGTTTTTTTTTAATGTCATCCCAAACGTTCAGTGCAGAAAAAATCCGCTTAGAGGCGAGTGATATCGCGCTTACACGATGATGATAATGAGATAGTTGCCATTCATTTATTTCAGCTTGAGCTTCTACAATTGCAATTGATAATGAGCATTGTTGTGCAAGTGCGCAGGCTAATGTTAGACCTACAATACCGCCGCCGATGATAATGATGTCGTATTGCATATTAAATTCTCGTGTTAGGTTCGCTGTGTTATGTCGGTTTTGTTATCCCTCAAAACGGCAATACTAATTCCGGTCTCACCGACAACATCCACTCACGGAAAATAGTTTGAATACTTTCCAGAATACTTTCGTTTACAGCTTCAAAGCGTAAGATTAAATAAGGAGTTGTATTTGATGGACGCACTAGTCCCCAACCATCTGCAAAATTTACGCGCAAACCATCAATGGTCATGACTTCTTTTGCTTCAGCAAAATTAGCATGTGTTACCAATTCTTTCATGACATTAAATTTTTCTTCATCTGCAACAAACACTTTCAACTCATTAGTATTCACGCTGTTTGGTAAATTAGAAAAAATAGTTTGATTACAAGTTTGTTGCGAGACAATTTCCAACAAGCGTGCGCCTGCGTATAATGCATCATCAAAACCAAACCAGCGATCTTTAAAGAAAAAGTGACCGCTCATTTCACCAGCCAATTTTGCTTCCGTTTCTGCCATCTTAGCTTTAATTAATGAATGACCTGTCTTCCACATGATAGGTTCGCCATTCAACATGCGAATCATTGCCGCTAAATGATTAGTACATTTCACATCATAAATAATTTTTGCTGATGGATGCGTTTTCAAAACGGATTGCGCATATAACATCAATAATCTATCTGGACAAATTGTTTCACCGCTGCTTGTCACCACACCTAAACGATCACCATCTCCATCAAATGCCAAGCCAATATCAGCATTCTTTTCACGTACTGCTTTCACTAAGTCTTGTAAATTTTCAGGTTGACCAGGATCAGGATGATGATTAGGAAAATTGCCATCCACATCGCAAAACAATTCATGCACAGTGCAGCCTAATGCACGAAATAATGCCGGCGCCAACATGCCAGTGACACCATTACCTGCATCTATAACAATATTGAGTGGACGAACAAGTTGAATATTTTCGCCAATATACTGCAAGTAATTATCAATAATATTGAATTGCTGATGGCTACCTTCACCCGTCATGAAATTGTTATCGATAATCCGTTTATAAATTTGCTGAATGTCTTCTTCTGCTAATGTTGTACGCTTGATAACAATTTTTAAGCCATTGTATTCCGATGGATTGTGACTGCCTGTCAACATAATGCCGGAAGTTAAATTCAATGTATGCGTAGCAAAATAAAGAAGCGGTGTTGGCACCATATCAAGATCAGTGACATGACAACCGGTTGCGGCCAAACCTTTCGATAAAGCCGCTAAAAGTAATGGACCTGATGTTCGGCCATCACGTGCAATAGCAATATTACATTCGCCTTGTTCACGTAATAATGAACCCACTGCTTTTCCAATAAGATAAACGCTTTCTTCAGTTAACGTTTTACCAACGATACCGCGAATATCATAAGCGCGAAAAATAGAAGATTCGATAGTGTGTAACATTAATTTGTTCCTGAATGACCAAAGCCACCTGTGCCGCGTGTTGTTTCAACAAACTGATCAACAACATCAAATTGCGCACGTACGATGGGTAAAAAAACTAACTGTGCAATTCTATCGCCAGGCTGGATCGTGTAAGCACTACTTCCACGGTTCCAGCATGAAACCATAAGTGGGCCTTGATAATCTGCATCAATCAATCCAACCAAATTACCAAGCACTAATCCGTGTTTATGCCCCAAACCCGATCGCGGCAAAATAATGGCTGCAATCTGCGGATTACCAATATAAATGGATATGCCTGTTGGAATCAGATGTGTTTCACCCGGTTGAATAGTCAGCGCATCGGTAAGACAAGCGCGCAAATCAAGGCCTGCCGCATCTTGTGTTTCATAACGTGGCAACGGAAATTCTTTACCTATGCGTGCATCTAAAATTTTGACTTGCACAGAGGCAGAATGAGTCAGTGTTTCCATTGGTACAACGTTTCCAACTACTAATTTTTCGGTTGTCATAGCTACCTCTTATATTCGTTTGCAATAATTGCGATTAATTGTCGCGCCAACTTGCGTTTGGTTGCTTGTGCCAGCGACATTTCCATATAAGGGCTAATGACAGTTACTTCATTTTCGTCACTACCCATTCCAACACCCCCGCCTACTTGATTGGCGATAATCATATTCATCTTTTTACGCTCACGCTTTGCCTTGGCTTGTACAATCACATTTTCTGTTTCTGCAGCAAAACCAACAATGAAAGGTTTTTCAGTCAACTGACCAACGCTTGCAGCAATATCAGGATTGCGTTCAAGCACAAGCTGGACGATAGATTCATCCTTATGAATTTTCTGGTCTGCTATTGTTTGACAACGATAATCGCCCACGGCCGCAGCGGCAATAAAGATATCACATTCAGGCATTTTCTTCATTACTGCATCATACATTTCATTCGCTGATATCACCGGGATGCTATCTACATAACGCGGGACAGGCATACTCACAGGCCCTGTGATCAAGGTCACATTGGCACCCGCTTCCCTTGCTGCTTCAGCGAGCGCATAACCCATTTTTCCGGTGCTGCCATTGGTAATAAAACGTATGGGATCGATAGCTTCATGCGTGGGCCCTGCGGTAATCACCACATTCAATCCAGCAAGCGCACCCGTCGCAAAAATTTTGCTGATTTTTTCTATCATATCGATAGGTTCTATCATGCGACCAAAACCAACATCGCCACATGCTTGACTGCCTTCGGTGGGGCCTAAGACATGCACATTTTTCATCTTTAATACTTGTAGGTTTTCTTGCGTCAACGTATGCTTCCACATCGCTTGATTCATTGCTGGTGCGATGGTTATAGGAGCATGAGTTGCAAGACAAAGCGTTGTTAGCAAGTCATCTGCATTACCATTTTTTAATCGTGCCATGAAGTCAGCTGTTGCAGGTGCAATCAATACTAAATCCGCCCATCTCGCTAATTCAATATGCCCCATCGCAGCTTCTGCTTGCACATCAAACAATTCTTCATGTACGGGATAACCAGACACAGCCTGCATAGTTAATGGTGTAATAAATCGTTTAGCATTTTCACTCATGGCTACACGAACAATAGCGCCTACTTCACGTAATCTACGCACAAGATCTGCGCTTTTATAAGCAGCAATACTGCCGGTGACACCGAGTAAAATACGTTTGTTTGCTAAGAATTGTTTCATCAAGACCTCACGATCACCACCATTTTGTCCTTCACAATATCATCAGCGATTCCAATTGCCAATTTACAGTCACTTTAGGAGAAGACATGTCTATAAATTCATGGCCGAATGACGACAAACCCCGTGAAAAACTACTGAACAAAGGCGAAGCCAGCTTAACTGATGCAGAGCTCATCGCTATTTTTATTAATACCGGTATCCGCGGCAAAACAGCGCTCGACATAGCAAAAGAATTGCTGCGGAAATATGGCAGTCTGAGAGCATTGCTACGCTCATCGGCCATATCACTTCGATTACAGCCTGGCATTGGCAAAGCTAAGTACGCCACTCTTAAAGCAGCCCTCGAGTTAGGCAAACGCTATCTCGGCGAAGATATTAAGTCCGGCGATATATTAAATAGTAGTAAGCAAGCCCAATTATTTGTAGCCGACCGCCTACGCGATGCAGAAAATGAAATCTTTGCTTGTTTGTTCTTAGATACACGCATGCGTTTATTGCGCTTCGAAGAACTTTTTCACGGCACCATTCATTCTGCTTCTGTTTATCCGCGGGAAATCGTCAAACGCGGTCTGCAGTTTAATGCAGCCAAAATTATTCTTGCTCATAATCACCCTTCTGGTGATCCACTTCCTAGTCATGCAGATAAAGAAGTGACGCGACTAGTTAAACAAGCCTTGGCACTCGTTGATATCACTGTGGTGGACCATATTATCGTTGGCCACAAAGATACTTTTTCTTTCGCTGATATGGGGTTGATGTAGATACCCCGCCCGCAAGGAGGCAATGCTTCGTAGCCCCATTCTCTATCTCATTGATTGATAGTAATTAATGCTAATCTCATTTTTTACCGTTGATCTCCTTTTAACTTTCTGGTATAAGTTGCACCCTTGCATATAAATGCATTCCATCGAACAACTAGATGAAAGATAGAGAGTAAATATGGCTAAGAAGTGTCCAATTACTGGCAAAGGCCCGCTCGTAGGGAACAATGTTTCTCATGCTAATAACAAAACCAAACGTCGTTTTCTGCCTAACTTGCAGTACAAACGTTTTTGGTTAGAAAGCGAGAAGCGTTTTGTACGCATTCGTGTTAGTACACGCGGCATGCGAATTATTGATAAATATGGCATTGAAGCAATTCTCAATGACATGAAATTACTTGATCAAGTTTCTGGAAAATAGGTAAAGCATATGCGCGATAAAATTAAAATGCTTTCCACTGGCAAAACCAAAGCTGGTAAGCCAACGGGAACATTCCGTACCACAACAAAGAACAAAAAGAAAACTACTGAAAAATTAAAAATGAAGCACTACGATCCACGTGCTTACAATGCAACGACCGATAAAAACGGTATGCATGTATTGTTCGAAGAAACGAAACTTTAGTTTTTTTCATTCCTTCCTTAAAAAAGCCTTTCGTAATGAAGGGCTTTTTCATTTTCTTACCGATAAATACGGTCTTTAATTAATTTGTAGGATATGTCCCTGAGCTTCCGTAATCTTAATAAAAACTTAAGCTTTAATCCGTATATTTTGAATTCTATTAATCTGTTTCAGGAGTTGTAAAATGCATCGTTTAGAATTAGGTGTAGGTGTAGGCGAACAAGAAAATATTGACCCAGAAATAAGACTAAACCCATCTGCTGCAGAAGACTTGATTGCTGCCCTCAACGAAATTGAACCTCCTGAAAATGATATAAACGTAAACGTAGAAGAACCAGTAATTAATCAACTTTTTATGTTTCAAGATGCGGCATTATTGGAAACTTATCAAGGTTACCAGCCTTATCACGAGCAATTGCCTGATATTGTCACCGCTCAAAATCCTAGAACTTGGAAAGCTGATCACGTACCCATTAAAGTAACTGTTACTTATAAAGATAAAGATGGTAATGATAAAAAGCTGATCATGATTAGCTGGAATATTTTGGGAAATGGTGGCGGTAATGGTTTTTCGTACGTACCCGGAAGAGATCACAAAGTTGGCGAAACACCTGAGCAAGTTAATGCTCGACTTCAAGATATTGTAGACAGCTTAATAAGTTTTATAAGAAACGAGAATCCTGACCATATTCTAATCCAAGAACACGGTGGCAAGGGTAAAGGGAATATAAATGAGAACCCTTTCGCTCAGTGTTTTCTTAAAAAAATTGCTAATGAAGGTGTTCCATACGATTGCGTCAGAGTTAAAAATACCACTCAGACAACTCTACCAAGCGGAGAAATTATTTCTGAAGAAATCGAAGAGATTGTCGACGCAGGCGGCAATATTACTTTTTATAACACTGAAAGATTTACCCCGGTTATTCCGAAAGGCTATGGCCTTGTTTTAAAAAATGATGCTGAGTCAGCAGCAGATCTTGCTCCTTTTACACTATATATGTATCTCGATAGAGAAGGCTCTCTGTTTGTTACTTATCTCGATGCAGAAAATCAGCGTCAACGCATATGCCTAGATGAGATGAAAGCAGCGGCATCAGCCAAAAAAACTATACACGGCCTGATAGAGCAAAACGAGCCTTTAGATCAAACAGTGTACGCTTCTACCATCATTAAAAATGTATTTGATGTGACAATCAAGCACGGCTGTCATCCTCCAATCAAGACTGCGGACGACTTTTATCATAAAGAATTTTTGCATTCAAATGTAACTAAATTTACTAATGGTGAAACTGATTTTTTCATATCAAATGTGCATAATGATTTTGACCTCCATCCTGCTGTCACTGAAGATAAGCTTAAAAATTTTGTTAATGGCAAAGATAGCGCCCACAAATTATTTCCCGTGGATAAAAGTAAAAAAACGTTGCTGATAAGCGGCGGTGATTTTAATCTCACGGGCATGCCATTAGTTCCAGTTGGCGAGCAAAAACCTCACAACCCTATTACCAGTGCAAACACCCGCTGGATTTAATGAGAAAAGAATTCAGGGAGCTTATGCCTGGATAGACTATTGTTATTTTGTCGAACGCAATGCGGGCGATGATAGTAAAATAGAAACGATTAAGCATGCAATGGTTGAACAACTCAGTCTCAAGACAGCACAAGCGTATCCCGATGGTGCACCCGCTCAACTTGATACAACCCAATTTCCTCCTTTGCAAAAAGAAATCGTAGAACTTTTTCGACAAGGAATGGCATTGGATGAGTTTTATAAAACAAAAAACAATATTTTTACAGATAAATCCCTGTTTGAATATGAAGAAGAGTTGCGTCAAAAGTTAAATGGTAATCTCGAGCAGCCGACTATTTATGTTCGCCGCGCCATCAATTTGAAAGGAGAATTCGGTATTGGTGTAGTCATCACCAAGGAATTGCATAATCACTTTAGTTGTCTCAATGATCCTGATTTTCATCTACGAATAGAAGGGGAAGGAAAAAGTCGAAAAGGTGACTTATATGTGGTCTATGTTAATGATGCAAACATCCCTAAATTGCAAGCCGAATTTGAATTTGCAATGCATCCAGAAGTCCGTGCTTTTGCAACAAACATTCAAGCCGTACGAAACAGTGGGGTGGAACTTGCAGACTTCAAAGCAACCGCATTACAAAATATTTTTAAGACTGTTCGCAACCATTCTCGAAATGGTGAGTATGATAATAAAAATAGTCCAAATCCCGTTATTGCTAAGCATTTTTCGCAGGTAGCAGCAGACATTGCTAACGGCAGTTTAACTACGATTAAGCAAGTGACTCAGTCCAATGAAGAATTGAATAAAAAATTATACGGTAAAAAACCAACCAATGCAGTCCTCAAAATGGTAATCGGTGGCGCATTCGGTTTGTTATTAGGCGGAATAGCAGGTACGTTGATTGCTGTTGGCTTGACCCTAGGCTCAGGTGGTGTTGCGGCAATACCAAGTACTTTGGTTGGTTTAGCAATGGCCGTAGAGGGAGCAAAAATTGGCGCAGCTGCTGCTGTGGCTATCGGATCCGTGGGATTGACTACAGCTATCATAGGTGGCCTTTGCTTGTTTGATGGAAAAGCTGATCAAGCTAGTTTTGCAAACAAAAAACAACAATATGAAAACACACCCATTGCTAAAGATATAAAAAGACAAGAAGAGAGTAACGAAAGCTTGTCTAAGGCTTTTAAGCCAAGATAAACAAGGCAGTTGAGCTATGCCGCTGGTATCAGGAAAACTCTGCTACTGGCGGTGTAACGGATATAAATTTATAAAATAATTAATTGATATAGTTTTATTAAAAAAATGCAACATTCCGAAATATACATGCGTTAATCCTGGGTTTATAACTTTATTTAAGAATTTATTAACAATCCATGATTAAAATGGCTTGGATATAAATTTAATTATTATTAAAAATGATTACAAACGAATGAGTGGTTATAAAAATATTATTTCTAGTGGCACTTTCTATTTAGCGATAGCTGGAATAGTTTTGTTCGCAAATATAGAAGCGCAGGCAAATGATTCAACGCAATTAATATTAGCTAGCAATACGCCAAAAGTATTATGCCCTACGGTAGTTATTAACAGCGTAACTATCCAAAAAACTCCTCAAACTATTCAAACCACGCCTAGTTCTAGCTGCTTAACTAACCAACAAAACGGACAGATAGTGATTGTACTTGGAAATGGTGGTGGAACAATGTCGACACCATGTCCTTCAACTTTTCCTTATCTCACGCAAATCAGTCAGACCTGGGGTTTTGGTGGATTTAGCACTGTTGTCGGTGGAGGAGCAACAACACAATATACTTGCTGTGCCGCTCCAAACCTTACTGTGTCGCTCACCACTGATTGGGTCGCTGCTGATCCAACCACTGGAAAATGCCCGAATACTTAATAACAGTGTTTGATAGATCAAGTCCAGATCGCTACAGTTTCTACATCTATGTCATCCCTGTAGAAGTTAACAAGATTATCCAAGGAGCCCCCTCTCCCGCCCACTATCTTTAACTAAGCAATAACAGTTGCAGCGGGAGAGGGTCGGGGTGAGGGTGAATTACTATCTTTCAGTTTTTGTAAATACATCATTATTCCAAAAGCGTAATGCTTTAATCCTTTTAAATTTAAAAGTGTGTTTCGTTCTTTATTATATTTAATCGTTCAGCATGTTGACCCTCTCCCCGACCCTCTCCCGCTGC
>DAIEGU010000075.1 GCA_027356065.1 Gammaproteobacteria bacterium | reverse complement strand
ATCCTTATAAACCAAATCTATTATCATGGGCAACTTGGGTTATTGCTCGATTAGGTGGCTGGAAAGGATATACTTCTGAAAGTCCGCCAGGCCCAATTACCTTATCGCGAGGATTTAAGCAATTTCAAATCATCTATGAGGCATTGTCCCTCATAGATGTGTGCATAGACTAGCGGAGGCTGATGGCGCCCCTCTAAATTCAACGTACTTTTCTCCGTTGTCATCCCTGTGCATGTCAGGTGTGCGAGGGAACATTCACGCGGAATAACTCTTACTCCAAATATTGTTTAAAAAATTCCGGTACGCGTTTTTCTATCCAATATTCTGGGCACCAAGGATACTTGCCCCCCACAAAACCCACATGGCCCCCCGCTTCACTCAACTCTAATGTTACATAAGATGATAATTCTTGCGGTTTCGGAATAACATCTTCAGACATGAATGGATCATCTTTTGCATGCACAATCAGTGTTGGTACTTTAATTAAGGAAAGATACTGCCTACAACTGGCCGTGGAATAATATTCATCTACACCAGAAAACCCATGCATAGGAGCTGTTACTTTATCGTCAAACTCATACATAGTTCGTACTGTATGTACGACAGCTGGATCTATACAAGATTCACTTATTTTAAACTTCTGCGATAAACGATCACGCAGACATTTAATAAAATACCACTGATAAAATCGAGAAAAACCTTGCTGAATACGCGCTGCGGCTTTATGTAATTCAAACGGAACAGAAACTGCTATCGCTGCTTTTAACGGGTTTTTTTCTTTCGTTTCGCCTAACCATTTTAGTAATACATTGCCGCCCAATGAAAAACCAATCGCCGCCAATTTCAAATCAGGTTCACGTTCATACAATACTTGTGCCAAATATTTAACGTCGCCTGTTTCCCCTGAATGATAACTGCGTGGTAAGCGATTAGGTTCACCGCTACAACCACGAAAATGCATAAAAACACCGCGCCAACCCGATTGCATGGCTGTTTGCAACATACCTTTAGCATAATGCGATTCAATCGAACCTTCTAAGCCATGCAACACTAATACTAATGGCCCAGATTGAGTACGGCCCACCCAATCAAGATCTATAAAATCGCCATCGGGTAATTCTAATCGTTCTCGCTCAACTGTTAAGTTAAGACTGCGGCGAAAAATGGGCGGCCATAGAGTTTGTAAGTGGGGACTAGGTAGCCACCAAGCGGGTTTAAATTGACTCGCATTCATTTATCACTCTTATTTTCAAAATTAATAAATAGCCCAAGAAGCTAACATTCTTTTCGCCGTTGGTAAATCGTTTGTATATTGATCCATAGGCGATGTGTAAGCCCATGCATAAAATACCTGATTATCATTGCGTAGAACAACGATTTGCCACTGTTTAAAAACAACATTCTTATAGCTATAGGTAAAAAGCATATAAGCACCTTTCAAATCGATACCCTTAACATCTTTTACATTAAAAGAACCGCTTTCTAAAAATTTTGTATTCGGAGATTGCGCCATCGCTTGATGTTTAATATCGTCCATAAAAAGTTTAATCGTTTTATATTCTCCACCTGAATTTTTTGTTAAAACAGTTTGAATATTAATCGTTGAGTAAAAAGAAGGTGTGTTCTTTGGTCCGCTAAAAATAACCGTACCTTTCTCAGATGCATCCACATCCCAATTAGCTGGATAATCAATTGTGTATCGACTATCTACATTCTCATATCTTTTCAATTGTGATGAAGCTAATTTTGCTTGCTCATTAATATTTGCTGCATCGCCATTAATGTTGATTTGCAATAATTTCCATTTACCATCTTCGACTATTAAACGATATTCAATCGGAACTGCCGCACCATCTACTGAATGCAGACTTCCCTTTATCAAACCTTCATTTCCATTTATTTCTTTGTCTGTAACAATTATTTTTGCTTGCTTAAGAATGGGATTATTATTAACAAATGTTTCAAAAGCAGATAGTGAGGTTGTCTGTTGAAATTCACTTGATGTATACGAATAAGCTTTTTCTATATTATCTGACTTTAAAGCACGTAATTGAGAATTAATTGGATCAATAGGACTATTAGTTAAACACATGACAGCGATGATAATTGCTGTAATAATTACTGCCACTCCTATTGTTATTTTGCTGGAACCAGACATTTTACTTATCATGCTCATACTATTTTTCCTGTCAAACAATTTAATCACTCATACATTTCTATTACTATTACCCAAATATAGCGCCATAAGTTATCAAAATAAAATATATTTTTGTTTCCTGCCTCTGCGAGAAAAGAGTTATACTGATTGACGAAATTAAATCGCCAGAGGTGCTCATCTTGAAAAATTATTATTTTATTTTAATTTTACTAAGCATCGCGCTAGGTATCACTTGTGGAATATTTTTCCCTAAACAAATGATAGCGATCAGCTGGATAGGCAAACTCTTTATTAATCTCCTTAAATTAATCGTATTACCACTCATTTTCTGTGCTTTAGTAAGTGCAATCACCTCAATGGGTGAAATAAAAAAATTAGGTTTAATTGGTGTTTATACTATTTGTTATGTGCTTCTAAGCGTTTCTGTTGCAGTCGTCATTGGTCTTCTATTACTAAACACGTTTAAACCAGGAGTGGGAATTCCACCTAGTTTAATTATGGCAAATGCCTCGGCACATGACACTCAACCTATACCCCTTTCTTCTTTCATATTGACACTGTTTCCCCCAAACATTGTGGCAGCAGCAGCCAAATATGAAATCATGCCCATCGTCTTTTTCAGTATTGTATTTGCAATCGCTTGTATTACTGTTGGCAAATCCGCCACGCCTGTTATTGATTTTTTTGTGGGGTTACGCGATGTATTAATTAAAATGATTGTATGGTTAATGTATTTAACTCCCATCGGTTTATTTTCGTTATTAGCAACCGCGGTTGCTGAAGCTTCTTTACAACATTTATTACTACAAAGTTTAAGTGGACTTGTATTGTTTGTTGTTATTTTTCTGTGTGGATTATTTTTGCAATTTTTATGGCAAGTTGCTGTTGTTGCAATTGTTGCACGTAAAAGCCCACGACAATTTATATCAAGCGCATCAAACGCATTACTCACTGCTTTTGCAACATCAAGCTCAATGGCAACATTGCCCGTCACCATGATGGTAGCAAAGAAACAAAATATTAGTGATGATGTAGCACGGTTCGTTTTACCTTTAGCGACCACCATTAATCTCGCTGGAACTGCTATGTATGAAGCAGTTTCAGCATTATTTTTCTGTCAAATCTTAGGGTTTGATCTTTCAATACCTGCTCAAATCGGCGTATTTATCACCGCCATTCTCGCTGGAATGGGTGCAACAGGCATACCCGAAGGCGGTTTAGTAACCATGGTGATGGTATTACGCAATGTCAACGTTCCAACATCTGCGATTGGATTACTATTACCTTTTGACCGCATATTAGACCGCTTTCGCACTATGACGAACGTGTGGGGAGATTTGGCCTGCGCTGCTACCGTCGATTATTTTCATCGTAAGAAATAAAAAACGCTGCAATATAAGCGGCGTTTTTTTGCAGTCTATTCAGGATCCCGGATATTCGCAAAAAACGCGAATTCCGGGATGACATGGATGATATAGAAGTTCGTCAACGAATTACCACTCTATACAAAGATGATACTTTTACACAAAATTTTGATTTAAATTTTCAATAATAATTTCAGACAAAACGCGATGAACAACAGCAGTCGGATGCATATCATCCCAAAATAAATGCTGGTCTGGATTAATACAAGGAACAATACCTCTAGTCATCATTTTTGACATTGCGTAGGTATAACTTAATTCACTTGAACTAGAAATAAGATTTTTGATAGCTTCATCGTCATAATCAGCATCATTTTTATTTATTTTCATAGCAGCAATATCTTTATTGAGTGATTGCTCAATTATCGATTTTGCAAAAAAATAACCGCCTGTCCAGCAAGCATTTGTCGTATCTCTAATGTTGACCTTATAGGCTTCATTATATTTTTCTGGATGATCGATAAAATCATTCATCGTATCGTGTACGTTAACAAAATCAAATTTAATATCAGGATAGGTTTGTTTTAATTGCATCACAGCCATTTCCAATTTTTGATTATGCATTTGTGTTAGTAATTGCAATCGAGGAATAAGTTGATGCTGCATAGCAAATGGCGTTCTAGATAATTCTGGTAAATTTAAAATTAAAAAATTTCTTCCGCCATTTTCAATTAATTTTTTAATTGTCCAGGTAATTTTATTTACCACTTTCGAGGACACTAAATCCATATCATCTGATTTTTCAAAAAAATAATCATTTGCTCCCATCCATATTGAAAATAAAACATGTTTTTTACTTTTAAAAAGTGAATCAATCAAATAATTATCAAGCTCAAGCTCTAATGTTGTCGGCGCAACAAAATCCAGTGAAGGTGCGTGCAAAATTGCTGTCGCACCGCCATAAGCATAAATTTTATAACTACCATTGTTTTTTAATGAATAAAATTTTCCGACATGCTCAGCCCAAGTTGGGCCATTAGAAAACCGGCCATTATAATACGGCGGTGATTTTGGAATGAGAGTAATAAGCAATCTATATAAATTACCGTTATCACTTAAGCTATCGCCTAAAAAAACTATTTTTTGAAATTTTTCTGCAAATACATTCGCACAAAGAAATAATGCTAAAAAAAAACAAAAAAAATTTCTCATATTTGTCATCCTTAACAAGTTAAAAAATAATTTTAGTCTATCTTTGGATGTTTGTCAGAAAATGCTATGAAAAGTAATTAAATAATGAATAATTTCATGAGGATAATTATTTTTAGCCATGAAAGGGTATTATGGATTGTGTGATATCTCGGTGTCATGCCAGCAGCACGTTCTTTGTGCGAGGTGGCATCCAGAATATTTCAATATTTTTCTGGATGCCAGCTAAAAACATGCTGGCATGACAATGCCTAGATGTCATGCTTTAGTGTCACTTAATGCGCGCTAACGGGAAGCAGTTTTCTCAATTGCACAACGCCATCAATCGCCGCTATTTCATTCAATGTTGCATCACTAACATCACTTGATATATCAATTACTGTATATGCAATGTCATCACGCGATTTATTTAATAAACTCGTAATGTTTAAACCAGCCGATGCAAGCTTAGATGAAATTTGCGCCACCATGTTTGGAATATTTGCATTGACGATAGATAATCGTATACCGATAGAATGACGAGGAATTTCAACCGTGGGGAAATTGGTTGAATTGGTAATAGATCCAGTTTCAAGAAAATCACGTACTTGTTTTGCAATCATGACAGCGCAATTTTCTTCTGCTTCTTTAGTGGATGCACCCAAATGTGGAAGACTAATAACGCTTGGATGGTTTTTTAAATCTGTTGTTGGGAAATCACTAATATAAGCAAATACTTTTTTCTCATTAAGTGCTGCGATCAACGCTTGGTTATCAATAATTCCATCACGCGCAAAATTTAATAAAGTTACGCCGGGTTTCATCAAATGTAAGCGCGAACTATTAATCATGTTTTTCGTTTCACTATTTAATGGCACGTGAAAACTAACAAAATCCGATTTCATTAATAAATCATCGATGTTATGTGCTTGTTGAACAGTAGATGATAATTCCCATGCACGATTTACCGAAATTGTTGGGTCATATCCAATCACGCGCATACCTAAATGAGTTGCTGCATTTGCTACTTTAACACCAACGCTACCTAAACCAATCACACCTAACGTTTTGCCCATCAACTCAAAACCAACAAATTGTTTTTTATTTTTTTCTATTTCATGCTCTAGCTGCGCACCAGAACTTTTTAATTCACTAACATAGCGCCATGCCTGGCAAATGTTTCGACTTGCGATTAACATTCCCGCAATAACTAATTCACGAACTGCATTTGCATTTGCACCTGGTGTATTAAATACAGGAATTCCTCGGCTCGTTAATACAGCAATAGGAATATTATTAACGCCCGCACCTGCTCGCCCAATCACTTTGACTGAATTTGGAATGGGTAATTCGTGCATAACATGCGAACGAACTAATATCGCATCAGGAAGATGCATTTCAGAAGCAATTTCGTATAATTCACGTGGAAATTGTTCTAAGCCTGCAGCTGCAATTGTATTTAACGTCTGGATCTTAAACATCTACTCTCCTTACTACTACAAATACACGATTTACATTACTTATTGTGGCAGATAAACTTAGCACAGTTTTATTACTTTCAAAAATGAATTTCTATGACCAAAAAACACTGGCAACTACAATCACCTATCTCTGCTGTCATCTTCGATTGCGATGGAACATTAAGTACATTAGAAGGAATAGATGAATTAGCTCGATTAAATAAAGTAAGTGAACCTGTAGAATTACTGACTGCTGAAGCAATGACATCAACAGGTATAAATCCTGGTTTATATGAAAAACGCCTAGAATTAGTTGTTCCCTCTGCAAAGCAAGTTGAAGAATTAGGTAAACAATATTTTGCCCATCAAGTTCCCGATGTAACTGCTGTTATTCGCTTGCTGAAACGATTAAATAAATCTGTCTACCTTGTCTCTGCAGGGCTTTATCCCGCCGTTAAAATTTTTGGTGAATTACTTAATATTCCCTCTTCGAATATCTTCGCCGTCGATATTCAATTTGATACGCAAGGCAACTATATTGATTTTGAAAGGACTTCTCCTTTGGTCAACCGCAATGGCAAGCGTGAAATTGTTACTCAATTAAAAACCCATCACGACCATGTTTTATATGTAGGTGATGGCATGAATGATCTTGTCGTTTATGATTTGGTAACTCGATTTGTAGGCTATGGCGGTGTATTTTATCGAGAAAATATTGCTGCACAATGCCAATACTATATAAAACAATTATCCATGGCAGCGCTTTTACCCTTGTCACTCACTCAGCGTGAGCACGAACAATTACTGCCTGATGAGCAAGCACTGTATCAATTTGGTTTATCTGCTATCCAATCAAATCCTGAGATAGAAAATTAATACTAAAAACTGCTGTTGCTGTATATAATGGTCAAAATTCAAACTAAAAACTATTTAACGAGGTGAGTTATGTTTCGATTTATACCGCCAAAAAACAGCAGCATGACTACCAGAGCTTCTGAAACCACATTTAAACAAAACCTTACCTATGATGTTAAGCGAATCACCTCAGACAAAGACGCAAAGGAAGGTAAACCTGACATTTATCAAGTCACGACAGATACTCATAAAGAAACTGATTTGAGCAAGCTTAAAAAAGAATTAGAGCGCTTTAACATATTCTCAGTTTTGGATAAAACCAACGAGAAAAAAGAACCAGCCTTGTTAGTTGTTAAAGATAAATCGACGTTTACATTTGAAGAAGTGTTAGGCTTCGCTGCTAAACCAAAATAAGAATGTTGAGAAATTAACTAATAAAAAAACCCTTCAACCAATTTGGTTGAAGGGTGATTATGCCTGAAAGTTATATTGTTTTACGTTGGTACTTTTCTACAGTTGCAACTTCTTTCCGTTTTTGCTGATTCACTGAATTTGCAAAGAAACCCTTCTTGCTAACTGTTGGTAATTCTTGAAATTTTGCATTCTTGCTTTCAACGCTGAGCGCTTCAGCTTCGGATACTTCTTCAATGCTGACTACTTTAGAACTAACAACAGGTGCTGGTGCTTTGTTGCTTTCTACAATGTTAATCGCATCTTGAGACGTATAAAGCGCAGATGTTGCTCCTGCAAAGGAAATAAAAACTTTAGAATTTATAACATCATGCTGTCGCAAATGATTGTGGTAGCTTTCCATGGCAAAATTAATGGACCTGGAAAAGCTAGCACTAGCCTTAACTGAACCGATAAAACATACTGGAGAATCAGGCTTTATTTCATAATGCGAAAATTCTGCCTTAATACTCATAGCAATTTCATTAGCTTCTTCAATCCTAATAAAACGCTGATCTTCACTTAACTTTCCGTTTTTACGAGCAGTTATTTCACGTTTTTCAATTTCTGCGGAATGAACACCATGAACTTGGATGGTCCAATTACGTGGCACCCATTGTTCATTAACTCTTAATGGGCCTATAAAAGCACCCACTGGTGTGCCAGGAACTTTTAACATCGCTCGTCCCATTCGAATATCTTCAGCGGGCATATCACCAATACCTGCAACTTCACCTTCTTTTGCTGCAAAACTATTTTCAAACAATTCTGTAGACATCATTTCATCGCCAACAGTCTCTGCAACGTCTACATACAATTTAGGAAAATTGGTTGCATACATCCAACCTGGAACGCCACGAACAAATTCTCCAGATGCTTGTGAAGTTATACCATAAGCAATAAATACGCCTGGCTCACCGTCAACGTGTCTAACAATGCTGTCATGAGTCCCACGTGATTTGAAACCTTCTCCAACAATCATATCAAACGAACGTCTATCAGCACGCCATACTCCAGCAACATTTCCAAAATTTGGAGCAAATCTAAATGAAATAGATTCGTTGAACCATCCTTTAATAGTTGACGATGTCATATTTCTTGAAAATGACCATTCAGTTCTTGAACTAAATGTAAATTGCGTTTGATTTCTTGTTTGATAAGCACTAGCTTCTTGCCAAGTATTTTTAAATTTTGCATCTCTTCGTACTGGCGTTGCAAATTTAGTTCTAACAGACAGCATCGTAGTATTGACCTCATTTGTGTGTGTTTGTGTGTGTAATTTAGTTTGTAATTTTTTTTATTATTTTATTTATGAAAAAGAATTATATGACGGTTAACTTAAGAAAAAATTAATCGTTTAAGAATTTTAGCAATGAAAATTCGGGTTATTTCAGTGATTTACATTAAAATAAAATTAAAATAAATTATCTTTCAGTTTATCTTAAGCGAGAACAACAGCTTAGTATAAACATATAATAAATTATGCTGATACTTTGACATCTTCCCATCTTGAGAAAATGGAATGTTGATATTGTTTAAATTGCTCTAACAGTAATTGCGGATTTTTTTCAATCACAATCGAATCCAAATATTGTTTTTTCATGAAATCATTTGTGATCATTATTTTTAAAAAATTTATCAGTGATTCAAAATAATTATCTACGTTTAAAATACCGCACGGTTTATTATGTATACCCAAATTCATCCAAGTAAATATTTCAAAAAATTCATCTAGAGAACCAACACCGCCTGGCAACATAACAAAACCATCAGCTAATTTTGCGATCAATGATTTTCGCTCATGCATGGAATTAACAACATGTAATTCTGTTAATCCTTTATGTGCAATTTCTCTCGCTTTTAATGCTTCAGGAATCACACCGATGACTGATCCGCCCAAAGCAAGAACACGATCCGCAATCACACCCATTAATCCCACTTCAGCACCACCATAAACTAATGTTATTTGTGATTGAACTAATAATTCTGCAAATTCACTTGCAACATCAGCATAAATATTTTTATTACCTCTACTCGCACCACAAAATACCGCTAGATTATTAATTTTTTTCATTGTATTTCTCTATGAATAAAAAATAGTACCGCGTTTAAATAAAATTGCTTGGCCGCTGATCATGATGCGTCCATCTTTATATTCACAAACAACTTGGCCACCACGCGCAGAAAGTTGACGTGCATTAAATTTTGTTTTGTTTAACTGCTCTACCCAATACGGAACAAGTAAACAATAAGATGAACCGGTCATTGCATCTTCAAACATTGTTTTATGCGGATAAAAAACACGGGAAACAAAATCTACTTCCGTCCCTTTTGCAGTGACAATCACACCACGATGCGGAAGTTGTTTTAAGATTTGTTGATCAGGCTTTAATGATTTGATTTCATGTTCTGATGAAAAAATAGCAAGACAGCGTTCGTTTTCAAATTGATAAACGGCCTGAGGAATTACGTTGAATCCTTTTATAAGTAACTCAGGCGTAGCGATAGGTTCAATCGCTTTGCTAGGAAAATCTAATGTGAGCCATTCTTTGTCCCGTGTAACAATTAACTTACCTTGCTTAGGATGATACAAATCTATTTTGTCAGCCGATTTTTTTAATTCGTTAAATACAACATAGGCTGTTGCTAATAATCCATGACCACATAAATCAATTTCATATTCTGGTGTAAACCAACGGGTTTTAAATTGATTATTTTCTTCTACTAAAAAAGCCGTGGCGGGAAGATTATTTTCAGCAGCAATTTGCTGCAATTCTTTATCAGTCAACCAGGTTGGTAAAATGCAAATTGCAGCCGGGTTTCCAGAAAATAATTTATCTGCAAAAGAGTCGATATGATAAGTCGCGATTTCCATTATTGTTCCTCACAAGATTGGCGCGGTTATCATATATGTAATGTGCCATCTTGTCGCCCCGAACGAGCTAGAGCGTCCCCTCCTCCTTGGGCATTGTTGCATAATTCAAATGTGTCATCCTGAACAGGCGTTTTTTGCCTGTGAAGGATGACACATTTGAATTATGCAACAATGCCTCCCCCTTGCGGGGAAGAGAAGCGGGGGAGACGACAAGTGCAAGTTAATACTAATAATCAACATCCATACCCACTGCCATATCATCGCCTGTTCGCATGTCATTATTGTAGTCGCCATAATATCCATCATCAGAATAATCGCGATAATATGCTGGCTGGCGATAATAGACATCGTAGAATTGAGTTTGTGTATAAGCTGCAGGAACATACGTATTGCAACAACCGCCACACGATGGAACATAACCACACGCAGGCACATCACGCCATACATAATAAACTGCCAAGCTATAACCGCTACGTCTATAGTAGTTTCTTCGTGCGCTGTACTTATGCTTATAGTGGTGTCTTACTCTGTGACGATAATGAGGAGATCCGCAACCACTCATACAAACAGCCAATGGAGCGTCAGATACTAAAAAATATTCTGCGTAACTATTATCGATAAGAAAGATAAAGAGGCTAAAAACTAAGAAGATTTTCCCTATCAAAGTCAGCTTATTTAATATTGTTTTAATTCTCATAAGCACCACTCCCTTTATACTTGTTTCTTTCTATTTTAACATTTGCAAAAAAGGAAAATATGAAGCCTATAAGTAGCTGAATGATTGAGATTAATTTGCAATTTAAACTGTAAAAGCATTAATCATTGTCTTCATAGGGGTAACATATTATATTGCTAAATTCACAAGGTTAGGCGCACGTTTTTCTAAATGGATTTAACAATGAATGAAGAAAATATGAACTCAACTTCTACACAAAACAATAACCTTCATCGCAAATTGAATTCACGTTTGCTAAACATGATTGCTATTGGCGGCTCAATTGGTACCGGAATTTTTCTGGCCAGTGGCAATGCCATTCATATGGCAGGGCCCGGCGGTATTCTAGTCGCTTATTTAGTTACAGGCTTGATGGTTTATTTCTTGATGACCAGTCTTGGTGAAATGGCTGCTTACATGCCATCAACAGGTTCCTTTTATATTTATGCTGCCAAATTTGTCGATCCTGCTTTAGGTTATGCATTAGGTTGGAATTATTGGTACAACTGGGCGATTACGGTCGCATCTGAAATTTCTGCAGCATCACTGGTCATGCATTATTGGTTTCCAAACAGTCCATCATTTTTATGGTGCGCATTATTTATTTCTATTGTGACAGGCTTTAATGCGTTATCAGCTCGCGGTTTTGGCGAAGCAGAATATTGGCTTTCTTTTATTAAAGTCAGTGTCATTATTATTTTTATTGTTGCAGGCACCGCTATTTTATTTGGTATCACACCTTATCATGCTGGTGGTTTTAGTTATTGGACCATAGGTAATGCACCTTTTAATGGCGGATGGCTAGGTGTGTTTGGTGCATTCATGATTGCTGGATTTTCATTTCAAGGAACAGAATTAATTGGTATTGCAGCAGGCGAAAGTGAAAACCCACGTGAAAATATCCCTAAAGCCATCAAACAAGTTTTCTGGCGAATCTTATTATTTTTTGTATTATCTGTTTTCATTATCAGCTTATTGATTCCCTATACTTCACCTTCATTAGCAAGTTCCGATGTAGAAGTGAGTCCATTTACATTAGTGTTTAAACAATACGGAATTACGTTTGCAGCATCACTGATTAATGCAGTTATATTAGTTGCCATTTTATCAGCGGGTAATTCAGGCACTTATGCATCAACACGTATGTTATGGTATTTAGCAAAAGAAGGGCATGTTCCTGCTATCTTCAAAAAAGTAAATAAACGCGGCGTGCCAATTAACGCATTAATCGCAACTACGTTGATTGCTATGCTTGCCTTTTTATCTTCATTCTTTGGTACGGGTACCGTTTATTTTTGGTTGATTAATGCATCTAGCTTATGTGGATTTATTGCGTGGCTTGGAATTGCAATTAGCCATTATCGTTTTCGTAAAGCTTACGTACAACAAGGACTCGATTTAAAAGATTTGCCTTATCTTGCTAAAGGATATCCTTACGCTCCTCTACTTGCTTTTACACTTTGTCTTATCATTATTGGTGGTCAAAATTACCAAGCATTTATGAATTCACAAATTGATTGGTATGGATTAGTGGTATCTTACATTAGCTTGCCAATTTTTATTGCTCTTTGGTTGGGCTATAAATGGAAGCATAAAACCAAACTAGTAAAATTAAGTCATTGTGAATTTGGACCGCAACCTGCAACATTAGCATTTGATGTCAAAAATTAGTTTAGATTTTATTTAACAAAGTCTTAATTATTTGGAAGCAACGAATTTAATCCTATCTTAAGGTTAATTTTTCCTATCTCTGCTTGAATGAAAGATCTCATTGCTAATAATTTGTTAATTTCTATTTTATAAAATACCGCTAAATTTTATATCACACAAAATAGAGACTACAAAATGCAAAGAGTGGAATATCAACTTAGTGATCTTGTTGCAGAACCAATTACATTTACTGATCCAGCTATGTATCTTTATTTTATATCTTGGATGATTGCTACAGGCGGAAGTAACAAAGGAATAGTAGATCTTGATAAAACCAGTAAGACTAAATTCCCACTTAATGTAAAAAATGCTGTAAGAAGCGTTTATGATTCCATCACGAAAAATGGTAATAGATCTATTATCACAGAAATAACATCTTCCACTGGCCAACAAAAAATCGATATCAAAAAAACACTTTTAAATATTATTGATGCAAACCCGTATATAAAAACTCAAATTGACAACAATAATAATTACAAACACGCATATGATGCTTTATGCAATGAAGTTCTAGGAAACAAAAACGAAATAATCGAAACTACACCTATAGTTAAACGTGAAAGAACTACAAGAGCTAAAAACCCGACAACTACTTATTCTCAAGTAATTAATTTATTAGAAGAAGAAATAGATTCTAAACCATTCATTACTCTTCCAACCACTTCGTCAAATAGGAGTGTAAATAACCCATCAATTTTAGCAACCAAATCTATCGATCTTACATTGGAAACGACAGTTGAAAATAAAAGCACCATAAAACCAGAAAAAATGGAAACAGAAGATTCATACTCTCTTCAAACCGTATTACAATCAATGGAACTTGATACAACTCCCGCTCAATCCAGCACATCATCTGAACTCGATTACACATCGGTTCGTCCAACAACATTTGAACCGGATGATGAGGATTTTAATAAAAAGCAGCCTACATTTGACGTCAATAATCAATCGGTCATGAAAGCATTCAGCGACGGTAAATTTGAATTATTACCTGATAATCATCTTAAAGACATGCCGAGAACTTATCCCAACAAGGAAAATTTAGCTCGTTACATAACGAATCAAAAAACATTGGGCAAAGGTATTTATGGTATTTTTACTAAGCAGTCTATTTCAGGTAAAAAATCGTTTTTCTTAGGTCAATATAAAGGCGAAATTTTACCAACTATTTATGCTGTTAATGATACTAGCTATGTTATGAGTTCAACTGATTCTTCTGAGAAAAAGAAAACTCATTTTATTGATGCAAAATTCAAAGGTAGTTCCACTCGATATTTTAATCATTCTGATTTTAATTTTAATGCAATCATCACTGATGAAGGCGATGGCTATGTTCTCATCGAAACAATCGGGCCTATGGAAAAAGGTGATGAAATATTAATGAATTACAGCGATGCCTATGGTAGTGATCAAGGCGGTGAGTTAGTTGCTATTACTCCTGCTTTTAGTAAATATAGTAGCAAAGAACTTTTATACAAATTTTCTTATAATAGAGATCAAGCTATTACATTACCTGAAGAACTAGCTAAATTTGTAGGTGTTGAAACAACTGATGAATTTTATGCTCCCGTTTATTTTGAATCGATTCTCAAAAATGAACGTCCTCCATTCGATGTAAAGAAGAAAAAAGATTTGAATATACCCTTATTATTTAAAACACCTAATGGCAATGTTCCTGTGGCAACTGTTCAACAAAAAGGGCTTACGCCATTAATGGTAGCTGCTTATCTCGGAAACTTGGAATCCATACAATGGTTAGTAGATAATGGAGCAAACATCAATCAGCAAACTCGATTTGGCCATACCGCTATCTTTTATCTTTTACGTAGTCAACGCATCAATGTTGCTCAAAAAATTGAAATACTCAATTATTTGATCGAAAATAACAAACCACTTCTTGATGAAAATAAAAAACCACTGCGTACGGATCTTGCTTGCCAAGATATAAAAGGATTGACCCCTCTACATTGGTGCATTCAACTAGGAGACATTGCACTTATTAAAAGTTTGATAAAAGATTCAAGTAAACAAGTAAAAAATCAAATTAAGAAAGCGCTTGAAGGAGTAACTTATGGAGATGAATTCTGTCCTTTCACATACGCATTAAATTTAGGAAAATATGATATTTTTAAATTTTTAATTGAGTATGATAAGAAATTCTTATGTATTGAAGCTAATTTATCTGAACTAAGTACTGAAAATGCTGAAGATAATGAAGATGATGTTGAAGATAATATATCTAGAATTACTAGAGCGTGTCGATCGACACTTGCCTTAATCAATATCTTGGAAGCGGCGAGCAATACAAAAATTGATGGCGCATATGTTCTACAACTATTAGCAAAATGGGTTTTAACTTCTAAAGAACATAGTCGAGATTGGAATATAAGAATAGAAAAAAATAATCTTCAAGTAGAAATTCAAGGTAAATCAATATTTTTCACTATTGATAAAGCCTTATTAAATGTTGATCAATGTTTAGAAATTATTACTTCCGAGTTAAAAAATTCTAAAGAAGAAATATCTACTCAAAGTACTGGACAAACTGATGACATAAAAAACAGTCGAAAAAGATTAGAAGCACCGCATAGTAGTAAAAACAACAAACCACCCAAAAAAAATTGGTTGCAAAATTGGATGGCCGAACCACCCACTCAACCTACAAATCAACAACTTGGTGCATCACCGCTATGGTTTGATAATACTCCGAGGAAATAATTGTTTTTAACTGGCGCTAATTTTTTAATAATTGTTTATACGGCACAAATGCCAAAGCTATCGCGCAGACCAAAACGGCTGCTAGCAAATACACAGATGGTGTTAAATAAACATTAAAACCCGATTTAATACTATGGGTAATAATTAATGGCGCCAAACCGCCAAATAAAGTGAATCCGACGTTGTAACATAAAGCAACGCCTGTTAAACGAATACGTGATTCAAAAATACTGCTAATAATATAAGGGGTCAGCATTGTTGCCCCTCCTTCTAACAACCCAAGTATCGTCAAACCATATATAAAATAATTGTGATAAAACAAAAAATAGCTAAGCGGAATTAAAAAACAACATAGCAATAATAAAATTCTTAGCATCACAACAGGCTCATGTCGTTGCGCTATTAATCCCGTGAGATAAATAGCAATCACATTGAAAAACATCACTGCCATCATTGAATAACTAATTGTTTGACTATCTAGCTTCAACATTTCTTTTAAATAAGTTGGCATAAAAACAATAGTTACCACTACTGTACTTGCCATCAAAGCCACTGTTCCCGTACCCGCAAGAAATGGTAAAAAATGATTTCGCAGCAAATAAACAAGCGGCAATTTAGGTTTATCGTGAATGCGCTGAAAAACAGCTGTTTCATGTAAGGTTTTACGAATACGATAACTGATGATACAAATGAAACCACCAATAATAAATGGTATTCGCCAACCAAAGTTGGTTAATTGTTCCGTTGTTAACAAGCTATTTAAAGCATGATTAATTAACATCCCCAATAATAATCCTGCATTTACTCCCGTCATGGTAATACCAAATGCAACTCCACGTTTTTTAGCAATGGTTTCGCTAATATAAACATAAGTACTCGGCAATTCACCACCTAACGCAAGGCCTTGGATTAATCGTAAAATAAGCAATAAAAGTGGTGCGACTATGCCTATTT
Organism: Gammaproteobacteria bacterium; assembly: GCA_027356065.1. GTDB lineage: Bacteria > Pseudomonadota > Gammaproteobacteria > DSM-16500 > DSM-16500 > Aquicella. Next base: position 4,648 of record DAIEGU010000075.1, on the reverse strand, counting down.
GCGCATAAACCGGAAGAAAACCAATCCCCAACGATGAAATACCCATTAACACAATCGTAGTAATAAGTACTTTCTTTCTTCCATACTCATCACCGATATGACTAAAAATAACACCACCGATAGGACGCGCAATATAACCTAAAACAAATACGAGATAACTCTCGAGAATAACAATTAAGGCATTTGTACCAGGAAAAAATTGATGCGCAAAATAAACAGAAAAGATACCGTAAACAACAAAATCATAAAATTCTAACATTCCACCTATCGCTGCTAATGTTACAATTTTTCTTTCTTGTGGGTTTAACGAATAGATTGACATAGATTTAAACCGTTCATATAAACGGAAGATAAAATAACATCCTGTTTGTTTTTACTCAACTGAAATGAGTTAATGCAAAGAGAAGAAAAATTACAATAGCTATTTGTATGAAACTATTTGTTGTTCATTAGTTATATGAAAACGTTTATTTAATCGCATCATATCGCGCATCAACTAAACGATTAAAAGTAACAACCATTTTTCTAGATGCATCTACTGAAATTTTTTGATTGGCTAATGCTTGCTGCATTAAAGTTAACATAATATAAATTTTTTCTAACCATCATCTCTGGATGTGCTCATAGCCACCATCTCTTTTTTTAATTTTACACTTTAAATATAGACTATTACCTTACCCGGGTGTTTTATTATTTTGAATAAAATCATAGATCAACTGGTATATGAAAGGCGTAAATTTTTTGTTATTTAATAGTTTGATGTCAACGAGACATGATGATGAAAGACATTATGGCATGCTATCAGCTACGTTTATGGATTTCGTAACTTTGAGAATTACAGATTACGAGTTAAAAGCGCTGTGTAGTTAGCTGAGTGCTCCTTGAAATGGGAAAGACCCAAAAAAACAAAAAAATGCCAGCCGTATTTATTGTGGTTGACGCTTTAAAAAAGCAGTGGATTACTGTCGTGTTTGTCGAGTACCTAACCCTATTCGATGGTTACCTTCCTCTTTATCTGAAGCCTCATCTATAAGAACAAACTCGCTCATCAATTCCTCAGCAGTTTTCGGCTTTACTTGTAATCTCTTTTCAGAAGAAACAAAAAAGTTATGAAGCCTACCAAAAGCATTCGCCAAAACAGATTCAGCTGGTTTTTCAGCGAGGCCCTTTTCAAGCACTTTGTATTCTCGTAATTGAATCGCAGGTAGATCGGCCGTTTCTAACTCATAGCAAATAATTTGCTGGCCTGGCATATAGACGGTAAGTAAACCATTTTTATCACGCAAACTAATATCAGATGGCAAACAATAGCCTGATGTTAACACTGAAGGTTCACCGACTATTTTATTTTCTGGATCAATAATAACGGCTTTCAATACCCCAGCTTGTGCAGTCTTTGCCAGCCATGCGACCAATGTGTAGCCATTGGTTAGTGCTCCGCTTATTACGATGAACGGCATTTCTTCTTTTGGTGTTGGGAGCTTCACTTCTTTGCTCCATGATTCGCCATTAAAAATGCTAGTATGAATGCCATCCATGCCGACGGCGGCAAGCATAAATCCTTTACCCATAGGAGAAATTGCAAGCGATCGAGTATTACCAGGACAAGCAAAGTTACTAATAGGCTGTCCATTCGGTGAGAGTGTAGTAACGCTTATTGCACCATTATTAGAAACAGCCACCATCAAATTTCTATTGTTTAGTACCGCGCACAAAGGAGCAAAGCTAATTTGATTATGTTTTCCTGCTCCAATTTGGTAAGGCAGTCCTGTTTCATTTACCTTGTAAAGCAAGATACTCTCTACCTCATCTTTGCTTTTAGTATTTTCTACATTGTATAAAACAACAAATCCATTTCCTGTGTTATAGACATCTGCATGTGGAATGAAACTTGACCCATGCATGATAATTTTTTTCTGATCCATGAGATTTTCTGTAACAAGTGTACAAGAATTTGAACCATCAGGGAGGGTCAAATCAAACATGTTTAATACTTTACTCTCTGTACATATCGCACCTTTTAATTGTGACACTTCGGTAACAGTAAAATTAGGACTGCTGTCACTGCGTGTAGTAGTTGTTGTTTTGCTGTACCATACAACAATAAATTGATTATTAGGCAGTGCAGCAAGTGATAAGGTGATTAATTGATTATTATTACGAGGAACGTTCGTCACTATAAATGAATTGGCTTTGCCATCTTCATTAATGACATTCGCTACGATTTCATTACTAATACTTTGTTCGACATGTGCGGTTACCAATTTTCCATTTGATAATGGTTTCGGTTGAAGTGCACCTTGAGTATTAAAAGGTATTACCGATGGAGATGCTAACACTAAGTTTAATTGTCCACTTTCAAAGTTAGGCACAGTGATGTCATTTTTATCATCACCCCAACTGATATGAAGCTCGTCAGTTTCTTCTTGCTCATGCTCTTTACGTATTAGAAGAAATTCTTTATTGTTGGCAGTTAATTTAAATTGATTTTCTTTATCCGTCTTAATTGCAATACCTTGGATAGGAAAATTATTATCTAATGTCATTTCGATTCTACCACGCGTACCAAACCATAATATTGCCAGCTTTACTACTAATATTAAATTGGTTGTGGCCTATACCACCAGCTAAGTATGGATAGCTTTCGATATAGTTATTAGGTTTAACGTTAACGATATTATTGCCATCACCACATATCACCACCGCATGAACATCATCCTCAACAACAGTAATTTCGCTGCCATTTTTTGAACCATAGTAAGTAACGAATGATGCATTGTATTCGTCATTCATGGTTTCGATTCTTTTTAATGTTTCTTCAGTCGATGAAGATCGTTCTTTTTCCTTATAAGGTTGAGCATAGATTGGAGAGCCGTTTATAGGTTTTAATTCTATACCTAACGTTTTATACGCTCTTTCAAGACGTTTAAATTGCCGATAACTTAAATGAACGTTTTCGGGATCACCAAGAAAAATGGCCAGTTCTTTGGTTCTTCGGTTTTGTAAACCACTAGAATCAGCAATAGCTTTTTTGTCATCATACAATTTATTAGAGCACTCCATAATCTGTAAAATTAACTGTGTTGGATCTTTTGTTTCATGATATTCATGCAATGCTTTGCAAAAGTTTTCGCCGATCAACGATGGATTATTAAATGCCATACTTACTAAACAAACGAGCTCATGTGGCTTTAATGGAATATCTGATAACTTCGTTTCGTATCCAAGCTTTTTACTCATGTTGTCTAAATGACGAATAAGCGCAGGTATTTCACCTTGGAAATGAATACCCTCATATGTTGCACCTTTTAGGGTGTAATAAAATACTTGTTTGATTTCTTCTGGTGTTAAGCCAACATCGGGAAGGTTTTCATTGGCTTGCATGCCCTCAAAATCCCACTTGGGATTTACAGATAATAAAACTGCTTTTGCATCGTCATGGCTGTGTGGTTGAATGTCGAGACCGACACCAATGCTCATATCACCTTTATTGTTTTGATCAAGATATGTTTTATTTCTTGGCTCTTCTTCATCAGTTAATAAATTAAAAATAGCATCAACAACTTTAGAATTGAATTTATCAATTTCTAATTGGTGTAGAAGTTCATTGGCAGATAAAGAAGGTAAGTTTTTAACTTGATTTAAAATGTTATCAACTGAAGTTAAATCTTTTGTACCTAGCTTGATATTTATATTTCTAGTCTTCATATAACCCTTTTTTATTTTGGTGAAATACTCATAATGTCAAAACTTTCACTAAGCCAAATGTGGCCGCCAGCAGTTCCAATCATCATAAGTGAACTACAAACAACCTTGTGGTCTTCGTTTAGTAATTTTTTAAGCGCAGGTGTAAATAAAGAATCATATTGACCTAAAAAATCTTTGTCAGTCTTTATATAGTAATAAATGGAATCGCCAGATTTTTTCCTTTTGATAATTCTTACCGGATATTCCACCATTTTAGATATGGCGACTTTATCATTTCTTTTAACAAGATCATTCAGCTTATTTGCTGTTTCTAGCGCTTGCTGATAACTCATGTTGTTGTCATCGCAAATTCGCTTGGAATTTTCTTTCCAATCCGCCCATACATTTGTTAACAACAATGACACAATTAGAAGGTGAATAAGATTTTTCATAGTGAATCCTTAATAGAGTTCGTCCACTGCTTAATCAACAGGAAATTTAACTTGAGGAATAATGCCAACAATTGAGGAAAACTCAAAGGCAAAATATAAGATAGATTAGATTAATCATTTGAGCTAAACAACTTCTGCGAACCCATCGATTTTTTGTTCGGTGAAATCTAACTATCTTAGTAATATCGAATTAGGCAAGTTTCTAATTTGAAATCCGCATATTCAATAAAACCTTATAAAGAGATTAAATTGAGTTAAAAACAACCAAAAACCCTTATAGCAATACATCTCAAGGAATGTTTTGGGAACGTTTACGAAAAAAACGGATAAGTTACCGTCCAATATTTATTTGGCTCTACCCCAAATAAGGGGCATTTTAATCGTAAATACCATACCTTAGTCATTGACTAGATGACAAAAAGGAGATTAAAAATGCCCCGCAAGGATATTATCCTAAGTTTGCCTGGTTTTTCCATCAAGAAAGTCAGCGGTTATGACCCGGTAGTTCT